>CAXSFF010000878.1:0-2441 GCA_964236035.1 uncultured Acetobacteraceae bacterium | reverse complement strand
GCGAGGTTTCGACAAAGTCTGCGACCTCCCCGCCTTCGAACAGCCGCACGCGGTTAGCAACAATGTCGAGCCTGAGCTGGACGTCCGCCTCCTTCACTCTGCTGCCAGGCAACAGGGCCATGGCCGCAGAGCCCTGCAAGCGTGCGATCTCCAAGCCGGCCTGGCTGACCAACCAGGTCACGTTGTAGCGGGACACCTCACCCAATGCTCGCTGCCGCTGCACGATCAGGAACGACGTGTAAACGGCGGCGAGCGCCAGGGCCGGAACTAGTGCGAGCAATCCCAGCCTGACGGCGCGCGTCAGCCTGCTCTCAGGCAAGCGACTCCCATCGTCCACCACCTAGTTTACCTCCAGGCTTGCCACCTGCCAGGCTGAGCGGCTGTAATACTTCTGCGACTTCAATTCGGGCTTGCTGTCATACGGGTAGACGATGAACAAAGGTCCTTTGTCGCTTACGGGCATGTCGCTGCCGTTGCGCTTCATCGCCAGGAGCACGCCGTAGCGCCTGATGTCGTCGATCGGGATCTCGGTGGTATAGTCGTTGAGCGCGACGGCCGTCACGCTCTCTCCGGACGCGCCTACTGCCTGCAAGATCCGCTGCATCCGGACGCCATCAAATTGGACGATCCCGTCGTACCAGGGCGTTGTTGTCTCGATACGGTCCATGCCGAGTGCTTCCAGCATGGCATAGTCGAACTCGGCGGAACTGCCCTTGTTCGTAACGTCGATGCGACCTGATACAGTCAGGATCACCTTGCCCGAAGGCGGGGGCAGAAGGGTCCCGGCGTGTCCACCGCGTGGTGCCGCCAGCACCAGGCTTAGAACAGACAAGGTGCGCCGCGTAAGCTGGGCAGTCATGACGACGCGACCCCTTGATGCAGCTCGGCCCGGCTTCCATTGCTGACGCGCAAAGGAGGTGCATCCTCTTCGCTGTAAATCGCGGAGTTGCCGCTGTGCTCGCGAACCTCGACCTGTTCCAGCCACACCCGCGTGCCGGTGATTTCAGCTACGAACCGTGCCACGTGATCGAAGACCATGCGGGCGATGGCCTCGCACCCCACAGCTGCGACAACTTGCAGAGCGATAAGGCCGCGCTCATCCAGTTGCTTGAACCGTTCGATCTCCGGGTCATCTTCCGCGACAAGGAACCTGTGGTCGAACATCTCATGCAGCCATGCCTTGATCGGCTTGAGGCCGCCGAAGTCGAAGCACCAGTTGTGCTCATCGAGTTCGTGGGTCACGAAAACAAATTTGAATGCCAGGGCATAGCCATGGACTAGGCGGCAATGAGAGTGTGCCGCCCGCCACTGGCGGAAGGCGCAGGACAGCCCTTCGGCGTGGCCATAGGACTTGGTCGAACGGTAGACTTGGCGCCTTGTGCTGGCCGGCGAAGCACCGGGCCGATGGGGCTGATCGAGAGGCATGTCGGAGTCCCTCCAGGGGCTAGGAAGTGGGCTGCGAACCAAGTGATGCCTTCAGTTAACAACCGCGTTCAAGGCCGATGCACTCTTGGAGGAACTCCTGCTTCAGCTGAGGGTCGCTTGCCAACTTGCCGAGGTATGTCGTGGTCACCATCCTGCTGCTGTGACTGGACCTCACTCCGCGGTGCGTCTTGCACATGTGCACGGCACTGAGGCGGACGGCCAAGCCCTGCGGCGCCGTTTTCTCGACGATGTAGTCCCCAATCTGCTTCACCATTTCTTCTTGGATTTGCAGTCGGGACGCGAAGTGCTCGACGATGCGGTCGTACTTCGACAGCCCGATGATCTTGCCCTCGGCCGAGGGCAGCACGCCGATGTAAGCCTGGCCATAGATCGGCATCATGTGATGCGCGCAGGTTGACCGGACCTCGATGGGGCCGGTGACGAGAAGCTGATCGAACGCTTGTGCGTTTTCAAAGTCGGTGATGTTGGGCGGCGCTGAGTAACGGCCACGCATGGTGTCCGTCACGAGCATCTTGGCCACTCGCTTCGAAGTGTCCCTGGTGTTGTGGTCGTTGCGATAGTCGATCTGCAATATGTCGAACAGCTCCTCCAGCTTGGAAGCGGCAGAGCTGATCATCGCCGCCTGCTCGGCAGCGCTCAGGGCATGATCGAGCGCCTCATTAGCCCGGCGGCCTGGTCGCAGGCGGTAGATGCTGACGCTCATCCGGTGTGACTCCTTGGTGGGCAACAGTTAAGAAAAAGTCAGAGCTAGTCCGAGCGTAACGTCCAAACTACATTGTATACTTCGTGTAAGCGCGAAGACTATAAAAGCCATCACTTACAAAACCGTGCATATGATAATGAGACCTAACCTCGACTTTGGCCATCACGCGGCCCAGGGCTGTTCAACGCTGTTTGGTCGGTTGGACTGGGTCTGCTCTGCCACACATGCGAGGGGAATGTGAACCGCGCCGGGTTTGCCGGAGGCTCCAACTCCTGAGAAGGTGGAGCCATGA
>CAXSFF010000877.1:0-2443 GCA_964236035.1 uncultured Acetobacteraceae bacterium | reverse complement strand
CTGCCGATCCAAGACCGCTAGACCGGTTTCGCGCTGTTCTCAGGACGCGTCTGGGGCCGAAGAACCAATGACCGCTTTGGGTCGAGAGCGGACAGACAGATCCAGCCGGATTCAAATCAAGATGCTACCCTTTTTCCCTCTCCCTCGCGGAAGAGGAGCAGGCATGTTGGGCTGTTGGCCGCGTGCAGTTATGCGTTGCAAGTCGTTCTGGCAGGGTCGATGCTTCCACAGAGGCAATCAGCGGAGGCATATCATGCGCAAGCTCATCACGCGTCCTCGGCTGGTGGCGGAGGCGGTGACGCCCGGCCTGAGCCGCCGCAACCTGATCGCCGCCGCATGCGCGTGCTGCACGGCGTCTTTCCTCAGCCCGTCGGCTTTCGCGGTCCCCGCGGCCGCCGCAGCCCGGCCGATCCACGGCCGCCTGGACAGCGCGGCGGCGGCGATCGAGCAGCGCATGATCGCCTGGCGTCGCGACATCCACGCCAACCCCGAACTCGGCAACCAGGAGCATCGCACCTCGGCTCTGGTGGCGGCGCATCTGCGCGCGTCGGGGTACGAGGTGCGCGACAAGGTGGCCGTCACCGGCATCGTCGCCGTCCTGCGCGGGGAGGGCGGCCCCGGCCCCACCATCGCGTTGCGCGCCGACATGGACGCGTTGCCGGTGGCGGAGGAAATCCCGTCGCCGATCGCCTCCAGCAGCAAGGCGCAGTGGGACGGCGCCGAGGTCCCCGTGATGCACGCCTGCGGCCACGACTGCCACACCGCCATCCTGATGGCCGCCGCCGAGGTGCTGGCGGGTGCGAAGGCCGATCTGCGCGGCAACGTCGTGCTGCTGTTCCAGCCGGCCGAGGAGAACCTGGCGCAGGGCGAGATCGGCGGCGCCCGGCGGATGCTGGCCGAGGGCGCGTTCGCCGACCCCAAGCCGGATGTCGTGTTCGGCCTGCACGTCGTCAGCGGCTTGCGGGCGGGGACGATCGGCTACCGGGCCGGGCCGTCCCAGGCCAGCGCCGACGAGTTCCGCATCACCATCCACGGCCGCCAGACCCACGGTGCGCGCCCGTGGGCCGGCGTCGACCCGATCGTGATCGGCGCGCAGGTGGTCACGGCGCTGCAGACCATCCAAAGCCGCCAGGTCGACGTGAAGGACCCGTCCGTGCTCAGCGTCGGCACGTTCCAGGCGGGGTTGCGGCAGAACATCATCTCCGACCACGCCGTGATGACGGGCACCCTGCGCACCTACGCCGAGGAACGGCGGCAGTACGTGATGCGCCGGGTCACGGAGATCACGGAGGGCGTGGCGAAAAGCATGGACGGCAGCGCCGAGGTGACCTGGTGGCCGAACGGCTACCCGCCCCTGGTCAACGACCCGGCGCTCACCGAACGCATGGCCCCCAGCCTGGCCCGCGTGGTGGGCGCCGACCGCCTGATCGCCGGCGATCAGTCGATGGCGGCGGAGGATTTCTCGTACTTCGCCCAGGCCGCGCCCGGGCTGTTCTTCTGGGTCGGCATCACGGGGCCGGAACACGACCCGCGCACCGCAGCCCCCAACCACTCGCCGCGCTTCCAGGTCGACGAGGCGGGGATGCTGCCCGGCCTGCGCGGCATCCTGCACCTGGTGGCCGACTACTCCGGCAGCGGCGCCGCTTGACCCGTCCGGCGGATCGCTCCGCCGGACGGTACAAGCTTCAGCGGATCGCGCGCAGCACCAGGCGGTCCTCGCCGGCCAGGCCGCGGTAGACGTTCACGTAGTCCTCCGCCATGCGCCGGGCGGTGAAGCGCTGCTCGAAGCGCTGGCGCACCTTGGCGCGCGACAACTCGCCCAGGCGATGCACGGCGGCTACCGCGCCGGGGATGTCCTCGACGATGAACCCGGTGAGGCCATCCTCGACGATCTCCGGCACGGAGCCGCGGTTGAACGCGATCACGGGGGTGCCGCACGCCATCGCCTCGATCATCACCAGGCCGAACGGCTCCGGCCAGTCGATCGGCATCAACAGGCCGATGGCGCCCGACAGGAACGCCGGCTTCTCGCGGTCGCTGATCTCGCCGATCATCTCGACGCCGGGTCCGTCCAGCAGCGGCTTGATGCGCTCCTCGAAGTAGGCGCGGTCGGCCACGTCGACCTTGGCCGCCAGCTTGATGGGGATGCCGCAGGCCTGGGCGATCTTGATGGCGCGGTCCGGGCACTTCTCCGGCGCGATGCGGCCGAGGAAGGCGAGGTAGCCCTGCGGCGAGCCTTGCGGCGTCAGCAGGTTCTCGGGCAGGCCATGGTGGACGGTCTGGACGAAGTTCGCTTGCGGCAACGGGCGGCGCTGGCTGTCGGAGATCGACACCACGGGGACGGTGTTGAAGGTGTTGAACACCGGCTGCAGCTCCGGCAGGTCGAGGCGGCCGTGCATGGTGGTGACGAACGGCGTGCGCTGGCGGCCGAACAGGCTGAACG
>CAXSFF010000876.1:0-2445 GCA_964236035.1 uncultured Acetobacteraceae bacterium | reverse complement strand
CATCTTGATCCAGAGGAAGAGAAACTACGGTTCCCAAACTAGACGGGGTTTAGACCCGCGCTTCCCAAGTTTTCTGCACACCTGCGCTTGCCTGAACCACATCCATATGGGCTGCCGTTGGGCGGAGGAGCAACTTACTTCCTGGCACACCGCACACTGTATTGGTCCGACATCCCGGCCGGACCTCGTCAACTCGTTGTCGGGCATCACAACGCACGACTTGCGGGCCAATTGGGAGCGCGCAGAGAACAGGCAAGCAATCCAGCTCGCGGCACAACGTCCCACGTTCTTGACGCTTCCCACCCCACTCTTATCCGACAACGCCTGGCGGTCTCTATGGCCCGTTCAGCCCGCCGTCCGCGCGAGCCGGGCCGGGTCGTCGGCGAAGTGACAGGCGGCGAAATGCGCAGGCGCGACCTCTCGCAAATCTGGTCGCTCGGCGGCGCAGACGTCCTCCGCAAGCCAGCACCTCGTACGGAACGGACACCCCGACGGCGGCTCAATCGGGCTGGGGACGTCGCCGGTCAGCACGATCCGCTTGCGCCCGGTCGTCCGCTCGCTGCCCGGCGTCGCCGAGAGTAGCGCGCGCGTATAGGGCATCCGTGGATCGTCGTAGAGTTGCTCCGCCGTCGCGAACTCCACCATGCGCCCGAGATACATCACGCCAACCCGGTCGCTGATGTATTCCACGACCGAAAGATCATGCGCGATGAACAGGTAGGTAAGCCCGAACTCCCGCTGCAAATCGGCCAACAGGTTCAGCACCTGCGACTGCACGGAAACGTCGAGCGCCGACACGGGCTCATCGGCAAGCACGAACTTCGGCCGCAGCGCCAGGGCACGGGCGATGCCGATACGCTGGCGCTGACCGCCGCTGAACTCGTGCGGATAGCGCCCGAGGTGCTCGCGCCGCAGCCCGACGACGTCGATCAGCTGCTCGATGCGGGCATCCCGTTCGTCGCGCGACAGCACCCCTTGCACGATCAGCCCCTCGGCAATGATCTGCCGCACCGTCATGCGGGGGTCGAGCGAGCCGAACGGGTCCTGGAAGATCGCCTGGATGTCGCGCCGCACCCGCTTCAGCCGTTGGCGCGGCAGCGTCACCAGGTCCTCGCCCTCGAACAGGATCTGCCCGGATTGCGGGCGCTCGAGCCGCAGGATGGAACGTCCAAGGGTGGATTTGCCGCAGCCGGACTCGCCGACAAGCCCGAACGTCTCGCCGCGCCGGATGCTGAACGAAACGTCGTCAACCGCCTTCAGCCACTGCGCGCCGCGCCCGAACCACCCGCCGCCCGTCTTGTAGTAGGTGCGGAGGTTGGACACCTCCAGCAAAGGCGAGGACTCTGCCGTGACCACGCTGGGCTCAAGGCCCCCAGGGGCTGGATGCTTCGTATCGGATTTCAAAGGCTCCGCCTTTGATGGGGTTCCAAGGGGCAACGCCCCTTTGCCTCGCTCCACCTCAATACAACCAGCAGGCAACCCGGCGCCCGTCGCCCAGATCGCGAAGCCCCGGGTCCGCCGAGCAGGCCGTTATCGCGTGGGCGCAGCGCGGCTGGAACGGGCAGCCCGGCGGCATCCGCAGCGGGTTCGGCACCGCGCCCCCGATCGCGTCCAGCCGAGCGCCGCGCTTGGCCCGCGTCGGGATCGAGGCGAGCAGGCCGCGCGTATAGGGGTGCTTCGGGTCTGCCATCACCTGGGCGACGCTGCCCCGCTCCATTATCCGGCCGCCATACATCACCAGCACCTGCTCGCAGATCTCCTCGACCACGCCGATGTCGTGGGTGATCAGCAGCACCGCCGTGTTCACCCGCTGCCGCAGGCCGCGGATCAGGTCGAGGATCTGCGCCTGGATCGTCACGTCCAGCGCCGTCGTCGGCTCATCCAGGATCAGCAGCTCGGGCTCGTTCACCAGCGCCATCGCGATCATCACCCGCTGGCGCATGCCGCCGCTGAGCTGGTGCGGATACTCCCGCAGCCGGCGTTCCGGGGCTGGGATGCCAAGCAGCCTGAACAGCGCCAAGGCGCGCGCCATCGCCTCGCCGCGGCCCTGATCGCTGTGCGCGAGGAAGGCCTCCGCGACCTGGTCGCCAACGCGGTAAACCGGGTTCAGCGAGGTCATCGGGTCCTGGAACACCAGGCAAACCTGCCGGCCGCGGATGCCGCGAATTTCCTGCTCCGACAATCCCACCATGTCGCGGCCCTGCAGCAGCACCCGCCCGCCGGCGATGAATCCCGGCGGCTCCAGCAGCCGCATGATCGACAGCGACGTCACCGTCTTGCCGGACCCGGACTCTCCCACGATGCCAAGGCTGCCGCCACGCTCCAACGCAAAGCTGACCCCATCCACCGCCCGAACGACTCCCGAACGGGTGCGAAAATGCGTCTGCAGCCCCTGCACCTCAAGCAAGGTGGCCCCGGACGCCGTCATTCCGGGCGCTGCACCCG
>CAXSFF010000875.1:0-2445 GCA_964236035.1 uncultured Acetobacteraceae bacterium | reverse complement strand
TCTTCGCGCACGGGCGGTGGTTCGAGCGGGACGGCACGGCGCGGCTGCGGCACGCGCTGCGGTGGCTGCTAGGGTAGGCAAGCAAGGTTGAGGCTCTGCCTCAAACTCCGCCAAAGGCAGGCCTTTGGAATCCACTACTTAAAAGAAGCCGGTCCAGGGGGGCTTCCCCCCTGGCGGGTCTGGGCAGAGCCCAGCCTTGCTTCCTGGCCGGTGCCCGGCGCTCCGTCACATCGCGCTGGGCACCGTGAAGCTGGCCTTGCGCTCGCTGTAGCGGTCCACGAGGACGTCCGCCCGGTCGCGCAGCAGCAGCGTGAAGCGCACCAGCTCCTCCATGACGTCCACGACCCGGTCGTAGTTGGCAGACGGCTTCATCCGCCCGGCGTCGTCGAACTGCTCGTAGGCGCGGGGCACGCTGGACTGGTTCGGGATGGTGACCATGCGCATCCACCGCCCGAGCAGGCGCAGGGTGTTCACCGCGTTGAAGCTCTGCGAGCCGCCGCAGACCTGCATCACCGCGAGCGTGCGTCCCTGCGTCGGGCGGACCGAGCCCAGCTCCAGCGGCAGCCAGTCGATCTGGTTCTTGAACACGCCGGTAATCGCGCCGTGCACCTCCGGGCTGCACCAGACCTGGCCCTCCGACCACAGCGAGAAGGCGCGCAGCTCCGCCACCTTCGGGTGGTCCGTCGGCGCGTCGTTGGCCATCGGCAGCCCGCGCGGGTCGAAGATGCGCGTCTCGGCCCCCATCAGACGCAGCAGGCGGTCGGCTTCCTCGACCAGCAGGCGGCTGAACGAGCGCTCCCGCAGCGAGCCGTAGAGCAGCAGGATGCGGGGCGGGTGCTGCATCCGGATCGGCGGCTCCAGGCAGGCGGGGTCAGGCGGCGCCAGCAGCTCGGCGCGCAGGGCGGGCATCGGCCCTGCGTCCGGAACGGGAGCGTCGTTCATCGCGGTCCTCTCTCGATCGGCGGCGGGAGCAGGGCGCCCAGGGTCACGCCGGGCCCAGCAACGGCAGCCAGAGCGCCAGGGCCGCCAGCACGATCAGCAGCACCGGCGGCGTGATCGTGAGGCCGACCCGCATGTACTGCCCCCAGGT
Organism: uncultured Acetobacteraceae bacterium; assembly: GCA_964236035.1. Taxonomy (GTDB): domain Bacteria; phylum Pseudomonadota; class Alphaproteobacteria; order Acetobacterales; family Acetobacteraceae; genus CAXSFF01. Next base: position 1,355 of record CAXSFF010000875.1, on the reverse strand, counting down.
GATGGTGATGTCCTTGCGGGCGAGGACGTGCAGCCAGAGCAGCGTGGCCAGGCTGCCGATCGGCGTGAACTTCGGCCCGAGATCGCAGCCGATGACGTTGGCGTAGACCATCAGCTCGCGGGTCGCGGCGGGGATGGCGCGCGCCTGGTCGATCGACAGGGCGCCGACCAGCACGCCCGGCATGTTGTTCATCACCGAGGACAGCAGGGCGGCGCCGAACCCGGTGCCGATGGCCGCCGCCCAGATGCCGTGGCCGGCCAGCCAGACCAGGGCCGACGCCAGGGTGCCCGTCAGCCCCGCGTTGCGCAGGCCGTAGACCACGAGGTACATGCCGAGGCTGAACACCACGATCTGCCAGGGCGCGCCGCGCAGCACCTTGGCCACCGGCACCACGGCGCCCCGGCTGCCCTGGAGCCACCGCCCCGCCAGCGCCAGCAGCACGAGGGCGGCGGCACCGGTGACGAACGCCACGGGCACGCCCAGGGGTGCGAGGACGAAGTACGCCGCCAGCAGCACGCCGAGCAGCGGAAAGGCGGCGCGGAACACCACGGGGTCGCGGATCGCGCTGGCCGGCGCTTCGAGCTGCGCGAGCGGGTAGCTCGGCGGCACCTGGCGCCGGTAGAACGCCCACAGCACCGCCAGGGTGGCGAGCAGCGCCACCAGGTCCACCGGGACCATCACCGCGGCGTAGCGGTCGAAGGGGACGGCGAAGTAGTTGGCGCTGACGATGTTGACGAGGTTGGAGATGATGAGCGGCAGGCTGGTGGTGTCGGCCACGAAGCCGGTCGCCACCACGAAGGCGAGCGTCGCGGCCGGCGTGAACTCCAGCCGCAGCAGGATCGCCACCACGATTGGCGTCAGCAGCAGCGCGGCGCCGTCGTTGGCGAAGAACGCGGCGATGACGCCGCCCAGCAGCACGACCAGCGGGAACAGCCTGCGCCCCCGGCCGCCGCCCCAGCGGGCGACGTGCAGCGCGGCCCACTGGAAGAACCCCGCCTCGTCGAGCAGCAGCGAGATCACGATCAGGCCCACGAAGGTGAAGGTCGCGTCCCAGACGATGCGCCAGACCACCGGCACGTCGCCCCAGCCGATCACGCCGGTGAGCAGGGCGAGAGCCGCGCCGCCCATGGCGCTCCAGCCGATGCCCAGCCCGCGCGGCTGCCAGACGACGAGGACGAGGGTGGCGAGGAAGATGGCGAGCGCCAGCATGGGGGGAGTCTCGATCCGAGGGGGAGGCGCAGGGGCCGGGCGGGCGAAGCAAGGTTGAGGCTCTGCCTCAAACTCCGCCAAGGGCAGGCCCTTGGAACCCACTACTTAAGTGAAGCCGGTCCAGGGGGGCTCCCCCTGGCGGGTCC
>CAXSFF010000874.1:0-2446 GCA_964236035.1 uncultured Acetobacteraceae bacterium | reverse complement strand
GCCCAGCTCGCCGCCGGCGACATGGCCGGGCTGCGCGACAGCCTGCGCGCCATGTGGGACAACAAGGTCAGCACCGGCCGCCAGCGCAACGTGACCGCCCCGGCCGACGTGCTGCGCGAGTGAGCGGCTTCCCCTGGCTGCCGATCGGCACCGCGCTGCCCGGCGGCGGCGTCTCCGGCCGCCTGCTCGACGGCGGCGAGGCATGGCAGCTCTGCGCCACCGTCGGCGGCTTCGCCCTGCTGCTCCGCCCCGGTGAGGGAGTCTGGCAGGCCGAGCTGCACGCCCTGGCCGCCGCGCACGCGCCGGCCGAGGTCGCCGGGGCCGCCGGCCTGCTCTGCCTCAGGCTGGCGTCCTCCGCGCGTCCCGCCACTCTGGAGCGGCTCGCGCTGCGCAACCCCGCCCTCGGCCGCGAGGAAGCCGACGCGCTCGCCGCCGCCCTGTCCGCGATGCAGCGGCGCCAGCCCCGCGCCGGCTGGTCCTCCGCCCTGTTCCTGCCCGACCCGGCCTTCGTCCTCGCCACCGACGAGGCCGACGACGACCGCCGCGCCGCCCTGGTCGGCGTGCTCACCGGCGGCGTGCGCGACCCGGCCCTGCCGCCCCGCCGCATTGCCCAGCTCAACCCCCGGTTGGACGCCGCCACCATCTCCAGGCTCCTCGACCTGCTCGCCGACGTGCCCGCCCATCACAGGGCGGCCCCGTCCCCCGACGGCTTCACCCTGCCAGGCCAGCCCGCCCTGGAGACCCTGCTGCGCGAGCAGGTGCTCGACGTCCTGCACCGCCCGCAGGACTATGCCCGCCTCGGTGTGGCGCCGCCCGGCGGCGTACTCCTCGCCGGCCCCCCCGGCTGCGGCAAGAGCTTCGCCGCCGCGCGGCTGGCGAAGTTCCTCGGCTGGCCGCTGCACGAGGTTTCCATCGCGGAGGTCGGCAGCGCCTGGCTGCACGAGACCCCCCGCCGCCTGGCGGAGGCGTTCGACGCCGCCGCCGCCGCCGCCCCCGCGATCGTGCTGCTGGAGGAACTCGACGCCCTCGGCAGGACCCGCACCGCCGGCGGCGGGCCCACCGCGGAGGAGGTCAATACCCTGCTGCGCCTGGTCGAGGCCGCTCCGGGCCGCGGCCTGCTCGTCATCGGCACCACCAACCGGCCAGAGGCCATCGACCCGGCGCTGCGCCGACACGGCCGCTTCGACATCCTCCACGTCATGGACCACGCCGACGCGGACGGCACCGAGGCCATGCTCCGCGAGCTGCTCTCCACCCGCCCACACGGCCCAGCGCTGGACCTGCCCGGCCTCGCCCGCCGCCTGGCCCGCCGGCCGGCCAGCGACGTGGCCTGGGTCGTCAACGAGGCCGCCCGTCTCGCGGTCCGCGGCGGACGCGACGCGATTGACGATCTGCTCCTCGCCCGTGCCGCGGCCGCATTGGACCGCTAGACAGAAAGCAAGGCTGGGCTCCTACCAGACCCGCCAGAGGGGAGGCTCCCCTGGACCTACTTAGTAGTGGTTTCCAAAGGCGAGCCTTTGGCGGAGTTTGAGGCAGAGCCTCAACCTTGCTTGCCTTGCCGCCCCCGTCGCCGACAAAGGAGCCGCCGCGTGCCCGACCTGTTGAGCGCTCTGCCGGCCCGTCCCCTGCAGGCCCGCCCGCCGCTGATGCTGCGGCTCCACCTGCCCGGCCTGATCGGCCTCTGCTTCCTGGGCGGCGCGCTGGTCTTCGAGGTCGTTTGGATCACCCCGGGCCTGGCGACGGACTGGCTCGTCCGCGACACTGCCGTCCCCATCCTGCAGGCAGGTATCCAGGACGGCGCCTGCCACAACCGGATGCTGATCAACGACTGCGACGCGAGCCTGACGGCGGCCGTGCGCACCCCTGCGGGGGAGGCGGGTACGCTCACCCGCCAGATCCGCTACGTGTTCGTCTCGACCTCGCGCGACTTCACCTCGCGCGTGCTGGCCGATCCGCGCAGGCCGGAGTGGCTGACCACCGACCTCGGCCTCACCCACTACTGGAACCGTCTTGCCGTCTTCCTCGTCGGCTTGGCGCTCCTGACGGCGACGGTCTGGGCCGGCCTGCGCGGCATCCTCGCCGCGATCCGCACGCGCCTGAGCTGGCGAACTGCCTCGCTCCGCCCGGTGCCACTGGAGCTGGTGTCCATCCGCAAGGCCGGCCTCGGCGCCACCTGGACGGTGCGCACCGGGACCGGGCGCACCGTCGAATGGGGCCTGCCCCGCTGGTCCAGGCCGTGCGTGCTCGGCCCGGGGCGCATACTCGGGCTGGCGACGCCCGGGGAGGCAGGCGTGCTGCCGATCGACGCGAAGCTGAGATGGATCAGGTTGTCTCGCCAGGAGCGGCGGACCTTTCTTACGACCAGTCATACCGGCAGCCTAGGTTTTGATCTTTTCCCATGAGCGATGCCTGAGGGATTGGATGACGTCTGGTGCTTTGATGAGGG
>CAXSFF010000873.1:0-2448 GCA_964236035.1 uncultured Acetobacteraceae bacterium | reverse complement strand
AAAACCTTGGAGTGCGATCAGCCCTGGTAGGGTGTTCGTTCCGGAACCTGAGTCGACCCTCTGTAACTGAACTTGCCGGCTGGTAGCTTTGGGCTGGTTGAGTCTTTGGCCGTGCAATCGTAGGAGTTCGAAGCTTCCGAAGCCGCACGGCCATGACCAGGACCTGCCTGGACGATGTCCAATGGACATCGCTGAGGGGACGTGTCCGTCAGCGTGGTGGAAATTTGGTGTGGCTGAGGTGGTCGCGGATCACGCGGCCTGGATAGAAACCTAGGTGGGCACGGCGTTGGTCAGCGCCGGTGTAAGCTCGGCTATCGCCTCGGACTGCATGGTGCGGCTCTAGATCTGCCACTCGTCGTTGACTTCAAGCAGCACGGCGCCAATCAGCCGGATGACAGAACGCTCGTTCGGAAAGATCCTCACGACGTTGGTCCGGCGCTTGACCTCCTTGTTCAAGCGCTTAGAGCGTGGCCGGATCAGTTCGGGTCGTATCCTGCGTGTCTGATGTAGTTGGCGCATTCGGTGGGGCTGAACTGGTTGAGCAGTGAGCTGATGCGGTGCCAGACGGCGGCGATGGATCGTTCGTCGGCTTTGCACAGCAGGGTCTTGAGCTTGGCGAACACCATCTCGATCGGGTTCAGGTCCGGGCTGTAGGGCGGCAGGAACAGCAGGTGCGCGCCGGCGCGGCGGATCGCCTTGCGGACAGTGGCCCCTTTGTGGCTGCCCAGGTTATCGAGCACGACGATGTCGCCGGGCCGCAGGGTTGGCACCGGGAACTGCGTCACCCAGGCCAGGAACAGGCAGCCGTTGATCGGGCCGTCGACGACGCAGGGTGCGGTGAGGCCGTCCGTGCTGCAAGGCGGCGAGGAACGTCATGGTGGTTCCGCGTGCCTGGGGGACGGCCGCCACCAGGCGCTGGCCGCGCAGGGCCCGGCCATGCGTGCGGGTAATGTTTGTCTTGGCCCAGGTCTCGTCGATAAAGATCAAGCGCGCCGGGTCAACGCGATGCTGGTGGCGCTTCCAGCGCTCGCGCTTGCGGGCGACGTCTGCCCGGTCCTGCTGGGCGGCGCGCAGGCTTTTCTTTGAAGGTGAGGCGCTCCTCGCGCAAGAAGCGCCACACTGCGTCGTAGCTCACCCGGGTGCCGCGTCCGGCCAGCTCGGCGCGCAACGCACGCCCGGTCAGGTCGGGTGCTGCCGCGATCCGCGCCAGCAACCAGTCGCGCTCGGCCAGCAGCGCAAAACGCCGACGCCCGCCCATCGGCCTGGCGGCCTGCCTGCCCGTCGCACGGAACTCCTTGACCCACACGATCACCGTCGCCTTGCCGAGGCCGAGCAGACGGGCCACGGCGCTGCGGGACTGACCCGCCTCGACAAGGGCAATGGCGCGCTGACGCAGATCAGACGAGTAGGGCTTCGGCATGCGTGACTGGCCTCCAAACCCAGCCAGCAGCTTGAAGCATATCCCAGCCCGCGCCGGTATCCCCAGCCGACTTCACTCGATCCGGCTATGCTCTAATAGGGTTCGTGGAGTGGATCTTGGTCCGGTGCTTGGCAGGGAAGTCCGTGTGCGTCAGCACGTCGGTCTCGCTGTCGTCGATGAACCCGCCGAGCCTTGGCCACTTGCCCCGGAGCTGGTTGGCCACGTGGCGCAACTTCTAGCTGGCACTGGCCCGGTCAGGCTGGATAAACGCCTGACGCAGCGCAGCCGCGGCCATGCTCTGGTGCGTCTTGGGGACGTAGGACAAGACGTCGCACATCCAGTGCACGCGGCAACGCTGCCACGAGGCGCCCGTCACCCGGCGGATCGCCGCCTTAAGGCCCTCGTGCGCGTCCGAGATCACCAGCTTGACCCCGCGCAGGCCGCGGTGCGCTAGGCTCTTGAGAAACGTCGCCCAGAAGGTCTCCGCCTCCGACAGGCCGATGTGCAGTCCCACGATCTCCGCCTGCCCTCGGTGTTGGCCGCCACGGTGACGATGCGCCCGCCCTCGCGCTGCGTGAGGTACGTCGCGTCCAGCCAAAGACACGGCCAGTCTCCCACGAGAGGCCGATCCAGGAAGGCGCCCACCCGCTCGTCGATGTTCTTGCACAGCTTGGACACCGTGCTTTTGCCAATGCCGCTTAGCCCCGTGGCCTGCACCGGGTCGTCCACGCGCCGGTGGAGACACCACTGACCTAGAGCGTGACCTGATCGGTGTGAATTGTTGGGTCTTCCCCGACGCGGGCTGGGTGTGATTCACCATGCAGGCTGGACAGGGGGTCAGCGTGCATAGGCAAGCCGCTTTCCGTTGATCTCCGGTCCAGGCTGGTTGGCGCCGTCGCAGGTGAGCTTTCCCGCCGTGCCGCGGCCGAACGCTTCGGCGTCTTTGCGGCCAGTGCCGTGCGCTGGGTCCACACCTGCAACACCACGGGCACGCTCGAGGCCAAGCCGCAGGGCGGCGACATGCGCTC
>CAXSFF010000872.1:0-2453 GCA_964236035.1 uncultured Acetobacteraceae bacterium | reverse complement strand
ACTGCCGGCGCACGAACTCCTGCGCCAACGCGATGCCCTCGGCCTGCGACAGCTCACGCGGCAGAGCGAACTCCACTTCACGTGCCAGCACGGCATCCTTGCGGCGCTCGATCGCCTCCACCTCGTTCCATAGGCGCTCACGCGCCGCACGCCCCGCCTTGGGCGTGTCGTCCACCGCCTGCCACCGCTCCGGCGCACCCGCGGGCAGTATGATCTCCGAATGCACCACGCCTTCCTTGGCGGTGTAGTCGTGCGACCGGTCAACACGCTCGTCTGCCAGCTCAGACGCCGAACGGTAGGCCGCAGCCGCAACCGCGCTGCGCCCGGCGGAGCGCTGGATGACCTTGGCCGAGAAGTGGTAGATGGCCATGAGGGCGGCGGCGGCTCGTGCTGTCTCCCACAAGCCTGCCGCAGGCCAGCGCACATTGCAACGCAATGTTTAAGCGCGCATTTAACCTATGACCTTCGCTGCGCTCCGGTCGGCAAATGACGCACTGCTCGCGTGAGCCTGGATTGGCCACCTTGGGACCAGTCGCGATCAGATTGGGCGATGACGGCTGGGTTTGCATGGTTGGCAGCGGCACCAGTCGGTTGCTAGGCTCCAGCCATCATCAACCAGCCGAGATGCAGAATGGCCCGCAAACCACGCGATTACGATGCCGAACTCCAGGCCCTGATGGAGAAGGCTAAGAAGGTCAAAAGCCAAAAGACCGTTCAGCTTGGGGAGCTGGTCCAGGTTGTCGGCGCTGATGCCCTGCCCTTTGAGGCGCTGGCCGGTGCCCTGCTGGCCGCTGTCGAGCAATCCAAGAAGACGCCCGAAGCCGTCGCGAGGTGGACCGAACGCGGACAGACGTTTTTTCAGCAAGGCGGCAAGCGGGGGACCAAAGCAGCAACCGGCGACACTGCTGGCGGAGCTGCGGGCGATAACGGCGCAGCTAAAGCGCCTGACCGTGCTGCGTAACCGCCTCGATCGCGACCGTGCCCGCCATGACACCCGCCAATGGGTGCAAGACCGGCGCGCGCGCACCCGGCACCTGATCGAACTTGGCGGCCTTGTGCAGAAAGCCGGGCTGGTCGAGTTAGTGGACGATGATCGCGCCACACTCCTCGGCGCACTGCTGGAAATCGCCAGCCGGCTCCAGCCAAGCGAGCATCAGGACGACAGGCCGAATGACCTCATGGCGCTCTGGCGGCGGCGCGGGCTGCGAGCCTTCGATGCCGACAAGGACGCCGACGCCGCGTAAGCTTGGGCAGGAGGAGGGCAGGGTGGCTAAGACGCACGCGCGGTTGCTAGCCTACTCCGTACGCGGTACGGTTGCTACTCGCCGTGCCCGCAAACTGGCAAGGAAACGTTCCCGCACCACCCGGAACACGTCAGGCGGCAGAAAGCCATAAACCGTGCTCTCCGGTCCTCGCTCGGGCAAGAAACGCAGGTCGGGGCCAGGCCACAGGAAGATGTTGGCTTCGCTCACGATCACCCAAGACCGTTCCCCATCCAGCCCAAGACGCCGCTTCACCGGCACCGGCAACTCGACGCCCTCAGTCGGCGGCTGCGGCGGCGTATGCGTGACCGCAAGCACGACTACGCGCGACCGGACATCCTCCTGGCCCGCCAACGCAAGCACGATGGCGCAGGGCCGGTCCTTGATCCCTTCCTCCTGCCCAGCCTCCTGCTCGCGCCGCCAGAGGTAGGCATAGCGGATGACCAGGCCGGGTTCCGGCTCAGGCCAGCTCGTCAACTCAGGGCTGCCAGCCGCGGACTTCCTCGTTCAGGGGGTCGTGTCGGGGGTCCATCTCAGACGCGGCGATGGCCGCAATGTCCTCCGCCGTCAGCTCCTCCGGCAGGATCGCGCGCCGGTCCCGTCGCTTCAGCCGCGCATACTCGTCAGCCGACACCAGCACCAGCCGGTCCCGGCCGTTCTTGGTGATGGTCACCGGCTCCGTCAGCGCCTTGTCGGCCAGCGTCCCATAGCTCTTGATGAAGTCGGCCGTCGTCACGCGCATGGCTGCGATCCCTAACAATGCGAATTACTCGAATGTTGTGTGTTTCGGCCCGCCAAGCAACCCGTCAGCCGTGGCTGTCCGGCCAATCCTCGGGCAGCTCATCGCCGGGGATGGGAGTCGCCGCTCCAGCCTTTGCCAGGATGCGTCCAAGGTCGCCAGGCACGGCACGGGCAGCGCGCTCGGCCAGGGAGCCGCGCGCCTTCAAGGCGGCAACCTTCTCCGCCGCGGCCTGCACCAGGAACTGGTTGACCGACACGGCATCCTGGATGGCCAACGCCTTCACGTCCTCCATCAGGGAGGCAGGAATGCGGAGTGCGAAGTTGCTGACGGTCGCCATGGAAGCTTGTTTCCGTATTTCCGTTTAGCTGTGTTTCTGTGTCCAGTCCTCAATCAGGCGGGTGACTTCCTCGACCATCCGGGTCCGGTTGATCGCGCAAGCCGCCTTGAAC
>CAXSFF010000871.1:0-2455 GCA_964236035.1 uncultured Acetobacteraceae bacterium | reverse complement strand
TCCTGCCACCAGAGCTCCAGCTTCCTGCCGCGAGCGTGCTCCGGCAGCGCCGCGTCCACGAGACCGGCGCCGGCCTGAAAGACGCCTGGGCCGCAGCATCCTGGCCAGGATGGCGAGGACGCGGCACCAGCCGCCGCAAGCCGAACCGGCGCAGCACGGTGCCGACGCTGCGCTCTGCCAGCACCACGCCGAACCTGGCCGCGATCTCGCGCGCGAGGTCCGCCCGGCGCCAGCGCACCACGCCGTGCTCGGCCAGGCCCGGGCCACGGCGGACCCATTCTGTGCGCCCTGTCCCCTGCTCGGACGAGAGCCGCGGCCTGCGTCCGACGTTGCCGGTCTTGTCCGACAGGCCGGACAAGCCTTCCTCGTTGGTGCGGTGCACCCAGTCGCGCAGCGTCTGGCGGTCCATCCCCGCAGACTGGGCCGCCCCGGTGCGCGAGGCGCTCTCCAGCACCAGTGCCAACGCCAGCATTCGGCGCGAGGCCGCCACGTTGCCGGTGCGCCGCGCCTCACGGCGCAGCCCAGCCGCGTCGTGGTCCGTCCGGGTGATCTGGATTGCCGTGCCCATGGTGCTGACCTCCGCAATCCGAGAAAACAGCAACGGATCACGCCTCCGCACGCCAGGAGATCCCATGAAAGTCAAATTCTGCGGCCGTTGGTATTAGATGCTTTTTTAAAAAGGAAGATCCCAAAGACCTGCTTTTTTGCGGATGAGGCGCAGCTCTAACCCTGCCTGCCTTACCGGCCATACTCAAGGATCGGTGGTCCTGCAAGGTGCCGGTCCAAGGTGACTCACCTCTGGCGGGTGCGAGCGGAATTCGACCTTGCCTCCCCGCTCGGTTCTAATCATGTCGCAAGCAGCTCCTTCAGCGCCGCGTCGAGTTGCCGGATGTCGTCCGGGCTGGTGCCAGGCCCGCCGGCGAAGTGCCCCCAGAAACTGTCTACCACGCGCAGTTCCGCATTCGGCATGTGCGAAACCTCAATCTCGTTATCCTCGGGTGGGAAATACAAGTCGGTCGAGCATGGCATAACAATCGCGCGCGCCTTGATCGCGGCCAGCGCCCCGGGCAGGTCGCCGTTGAACACTGGGTTGTCGCTGATATCGCCGTGCTGCCAAGTCCACAACATGCCGAGCAGGTTATTGGCGTCCTTAGCGAGGAACAGGCCCTCCCAGAAGCCCACCAGGAAGTCCTCCAGCGACGCATAGCCCATGATCTCGAGGTCGGCGCGGCGGCGATAGAAGGTCTGGCTGAACCCCCAGCCGGCATAGACGCGCGCGAAGGCTCGCAGGCCTCGCGCCGGAGGGCGATCGTACCAGCCGTCCGCAAACGCGGCATCTGCCATCAGCGCGCTGCGGGCGCCCTCCAGGAAGACGAAATTGTGTCGCGAGCACTTCGCCGAGCCCTGGAATGGCAGGATGCGCTCGACCATGTCGGGAAACAGCGCGCCCCAATGATAGGTCTGCAGCGCCCCCATCGACCAGCCAGTGACCAGCTTCACTGTCTTGATCCCGAAATATTCGGTCAGCAGCCGATGCTGCTGCACGACATTGTCGTACGCCGTCACGTGTGGGAACGCGCCACGGTCGTAGGGCGGTGGCATGTTGCTCGGCGAGCTAGAAAGGCCGTTGCAAAACATGTTCGGAATAACAATGAAGTAGTGGGCCGGGTCAAGCGCCATGCCTGTGCCGATCAGCCACTCGTTCTCGGTGTGCTGACCGGAGTACCACGTCGGGTAGACGATTACATTGTCTTTTTCTGGACTAAGCGTGCCGTGCGTCTTGTAAGCTAGTTTGGCGTCGCGGAGAGTGGCGCCGGATTGCAGTATGATGTCCCCGAGCGCGAACACTTCGTAATCTGGCATGGCCTGGCACCCCTGACTCCAATTGATGTCTCAGACCGGACTTGCACGAGACGTGCCAGTCTCCTGCTCTCGCCGTGCCGCTTGGCAAAGGCTGTGACATCTGCCGTGCCGACACGCTGCCACGTTCCGGCCAGACCTCCGGGAGTGTGCTTGCACCATCACTGCGTTCCGATATCGAAATTGCTTGGCATGAATGTTGCATAGTAATTAATGCCTTGCACTCAGGAGACAGAATGTTCTCATCCACACGGCGGAGTGTGCTCGCGACCATTGCCGCGACGCTGGCCATGCCGGCGATCATCCACCGGGCCCATGCTGCGGACAGCGTCAAGCTCGGCTGCCTGTTCTCCTCCTCGGGCACCATGGCGAACCTTGAGGGTCGGTTGAACTACGTCGCCAGGATGGCCGCCGACGAACTCAACGCCTCCGGAGGCGTCCTCGGCCGTCCGGTGGAGGTCGTCGTCACCAATCCCGCCTCGGACTGGCCGACCTATGCCCAGCTTGGACGCCAGCTTCTGCAGGAGCAGAAGGTCGCAGCCCTGTTCGGCTGCTGGACCTCTGTGTCGCGCAAGACCGTGCTGCCGGTGGTCGA
>CAXSFF010000870.1:0-2459 GCA_964236035.1 uncultured Acetobacteraceae bacterium | reverse complement strand
GGCCTTGCCAGAAATCGATCGCTACCTCAAGTTAAAACTCTCCAATTTAGAATTTAACGACCTGCCCGCCGGGCCGATACTTCGGCCAAAGCCGCCCAATCGCAATCCGCAGCCCCATGCGCGAGGCCATCAAGCACACTGTCCTTGAGGACACTGGCGAACGGCATTGGGGTATTGGACTGCTCCGCAGCTTCCAGAACGAGCCGAAGATCCTTCAAAGCTAGCGTCATCTTAAAACCGGCTGGCTGATACTGTTGTTTGGCGATCAGGTTCCCATAGCCTGCGTAGACAGGTCCAGCAAACAGTGCTGATGCAATCATTTCCAGAAACGCATTGGAAGGGATATTGTACCCAGCTAGGAGAGAAACTGCCTCACCCATTGCTTCGATGGCACTCGCGATCATGAAGTTTCCGCCCAGCTTGGCAGCGTTGGCTTGTTCCGGCCGGTCGCCAAAACGCCAAGTCTTCTGACCGATCACGTCCAGCAGCGGTTGCACGCGCGCGATCTGCTCTGGCGCGCCAGCAGCAAGGATATTGAGCCTGCCCGTCGCCGCCACGTCGGGGCGGCCCAAGACGGGCGCTGCGACGTAGCCCACTTCACGCTGTGCGTGACACGCTGCCATTTCGAGTGCCAGGGCGATGGAGACGGTGGCCATATTCACGTGTACCGCACCGGCCGGGAGCGCATCCAGGACGCCACCGTCAACAATTACGCTCCGCGTGGCCGCGTCGTCCGCCAGCATCGAGAAAACGATGCCCCCACCAACGGCATCAGTGGCAGTCCTCGCAACCTTGGCACCTTGGCCGGCCAGTTGTTCGGCGACCTCGGAGGAGCGATTCCAAACCGTTACCCCATGTCCTGCGCGGAGAAGATTGCTCGCGATCGCCTTGCCCATGCTGCCTAAGCCGATGAAACCAATGTCCATGACCGTCGCTTTCAAAAAATGTTCATCAATTGATTGGTGGCAGTCGCGGCAGGCTCGCCTGGACCGGGAGGCGGCGCATCCTGGCAAACCACGAGCCAAGCTGTAAGGCGAGACCGCCCAGCGCCAGCGCGCCGCCGAAGCAACACACCGCCAACCAGCCGCCGAGCTGCCAACTCAAGCCGGCGCCGGCCGAACCGATCGCCCCGCCGACGAACATGCCGCCCATGAAGACGGTGTTCAGGCGGTTGCGGAACTCTGGCTGCAAGCCGTGCACGACTGCTTGGTTGGACACCAGCGCGCCCTGCTCGCCGAAGTCCAACAGGATCACGCCAGCAGCCAAGCCCACGAGGCTGCCGAGCAGGCCGAAGACCAGCCAGGACGCGACCATCACGACCGCGCACAGGCCGATGACGATCTCCGGCCCTCTCGTATCGGCCAACCGGCCGGCAAAAGGGGCGAACAGGATGCCGACCGCTCCGACCAAGCCGAAAAGACCTGCGATATCTGCGCCAAGGTGGAACGGCGCTTCCTGCAAATGCAGGGCGAGCACCGTCCAGACTGCGATGAACGAGCCGAAGAACAGGGCCTGGGTCGCCGTTGCCAGACGCAGGCGGGGCTCCGCGCGAACAAGGCCGACCATGGACCACAGCAGCTGACCATAGCTCTCCCGCGACGTGGCCCGGCTTCGAGGCAAGGTCGCGGCAAGCAACAGCCCGATGCACACCGACAGCCCGGCGCCGATCCAAAACATCGCCCGCCACCCGAAATGCTCCGCGACCATGCCCGCCAAGGCGCGGCCACCCAGGATGCCGCACAGCAAGCCGCTCATGACCGCGCCGACCGCGGCGCCGCGACGTTCCGGCTGCGCGAGCGCCGCGGCAAGCGGCACGATCTGCTGCGCCACCGTCGCGGTGATCCCCACGACCGCGGACGCAACTGTCAGGGACCATGCGTCCGGCGCCAGCGCGGTCGCTACGAGCGACAATGTCAAAGCCGCCGTCTGCCATAGGATCAGGGCACGACGCTCGATCCGGTCGCCTAGCGGGATCAAGAGGAAGAGTCCAACGGCGTAACCGAGTTGGGTCGCCGTCGGGATCAGGCCGGCCACGGAGCCGCCACGCGGGAAGTCGCGCTCCATGATGCCTAGCATGGGTTGATTGTAGTAGATGTTGGCGACGGTCACCCCGCACGCGGCTGCCATCACCAGAGTCATAACGAAGGTCAATGGCGGGCCGGCATCGTCTCGGCTTTCACCATCATGATCGCTCATGCCCAACCTCATTTGGAAGCGCCGACGAGCAACGGGCCGGCTCCGATGAACATCCGAAAGAACGAGAACGGCCTTTGTCGCAAGTCTTGGCCGTCATGGAATGGTGGCCCGCGATCGTACTGCGAAGCCGCGACATAGAGGTACTGGTCCGGCCCGATCGCCATCGAGTCCGGCCACTCCAACAGCGGGTCCGCCACAACCGCGTCCACGTGGCCATCGGGTGCGCGGCGGTAGATGGCGTTCTGTTCCATGTCCATCACGTA
>CAXSFF010000869.1:0-2462 GCA_964236035.1 uncultured Acetobacteraceae bacterium | reverse complement strand
TGTTCGTCAATTCCCTGCCGGCGGCGTTCGAGCCGGCGCTTCCCGTCTTCAACCTGGGTGAGTTCACCAACACCACAGCCCTCCTCGCGCCTGAAGCCGTCACCTCCTACCTGCAGACCATCGCCCAGCGATGCGAGACGCTCCTTCAAACGCTGCGCAACCCCGACGCCCTTCGCCGCGACCCGAACGAACTTGCCGAAGCGGCGCACACCTTGGCCGGCAGCGCGGGCATGCTCGGCTTCGAGCGACTCTCCTCCGTAGCCCGCCTCTTCGAGCGCGGTGTCCAGGCCGGGGTAGCAGAAGTGCCTGACCTCGCCGCGAGCCTTGGTGCCGCCATCGACGCCTCGGTCCAGGAAATCCGGCGGCGGTGTCCTGCCGTCGATCATAGAACGCCCGTCGCCGTGGTTGACGCTTAAGTGATCGGTGGACTTGTCATGGCCGACGACGTCATCCGCAGCATCTTGCGGCGATGCAGCCTGGAATGGCTGGTTCTGCTAGCCAAGCTGATCGCTGCGGCCGGCGGCGCCGTCTTCGGGTGAATGAAAGCAGCCGTGTCCCAGCGGCAGCACCGTTGGACGCGCCGTTCGCCGGGCCTGGACTGCTTCCAGGCTGCTGGATGGTGCGGTCGCCGCATCGTGCGCCCATGCTTGACACTCTGGCGTGATTCCGGTCCATCTGCCCATAAACGAACGTGCGGTGCGCATGGTGGAAATGGCAGCACGTCGCAATGTTGTCAGCAGCGGCAGGGCATTGCACTGAGTCGCATGATGCAGACGGGGTCGAGGAAGAACATGTCTGAAACATCTGGTTTGGTGGCGCTCTGCGCAGTCGGTGCGGTCGAAGAGGATGTGCCCGTGCGGGTCGAACAAGACGGCATGGCATACGCCGTGTTCACCCGCGCCGATGCGTACTACGTGATGCAGGATCTCTGCACCCACGGCCCTGGCCTGATGTCGGAGGGTTACGTCGAAGGCGACGAGGTCGAGTGCCCGTTCCATCAAGGACGCTTCAGCTTCGTCACCGGCGCCGTGACAGCCGCGCCTTGCGCGGAGGCGATGCGCACCTGGACGGCCAAGGTCGTCGACGGCCAGGTCTGCATCGATCCGGCGGAAGTCCGCCAGCCGGCATGACCCGATCGATAGGCCTGCCGAAGATCGCGGTGGCCATGGGCGACCAAGCCGGCATCGGGCCGGAAATCGCCCTGAAGGCGGTGCTCGACCCGCGGGTGCTGGCGGTGTGCCGGCCGATCCTGGTCGGGGACCGCGGCGCGCTGGAGCGGCATGCGCAGGCATGCGGGATCGTGGCCCGCATCACCGTGGCAGAGGACTTCGCGAGCGCGGGGTCGCCGCAGCACGGCGCAAACGCGGTCGAGATGATGGACCTGCGGCAGTTCGATGAAGAGCCGCTGGTGCTGGGCAAGGTCCGCGCCGTGCACGGCCGCGCCGCCGTGGCCGCCGCCGCCGCCGCCGTCACCGCCGCGATGGATGGGGATGTGGCCGCCGTCGTGGCCTGCCCGCAAACCGAGTTGGCGATCAAGCAGGCCGGCATCGAGTTCGACGGCTATCCGTCCTTCGTCGCCCGCTGCACCGGGACGCCGGTCGATGACGCGTTCCTGATGCTGTGCTTCGACGGCATGCGCATCGTGCACACCACCCTGCACGTCAGCCTTGCCCGCGCCATCACGCTGGTGACGTCCGCCCGCGTGCAGAACGTGCTGTTGGCGGCCAACACGACTTTGCGGCGCCTGGGGGTGGAGCGGCCGCGGATCGCGGTGTCCGGCCTCAATCCGCACGCCAGCGAGCATGGCATGTTCGGCGACGAGGAGGCCCGCATCATCGAGCCGGCCGTCGCCGCCGCCCGCGCGCAGGGCATCGACGCCGACGGGCCGTTCGGCGCCGACACGATGTTCCACAAGCCCGGCTACGACGCGTTCGTGGTGATGTACCACGACCAGGGCCATCTCGCCGCCAAGCTGCTTGCGACCAACCGCACGGCCGGCCTGACCATCGGCACGCCCGTGCTGTTCTCCTCGGTCGCCCACGGCAGCGCCCTCGACATCGCGGGGCAGAACAAGGCCAGTCCGGACGCGGTCATCGAGGCCGTCCAGCGTTTGGCCGGAGCAGCGTTGCGAGCGCGAGCAACGCCCTGACAAGAAGGCTGATTGCCTGCTTACAGCATCCCAAGCGGCTGGCGGCGGCGAGGTGGCGGGAAGGCTGCATCGATCTCGGCCAGGTCGACCTCCGTCAACGTGATCGCAGCAGCCGCCGCGTTGGCGGCCACATGGTGCGGATCGGAGGCTTTCGGGATGCTGATCACGCCGGGTCCACGCAACGTCCAAGCCACCGCGATCTGACCCGGCGACGCCTGATGCCGCGCAGCCACTCGCGCCAGCGCCGGGTCGCGCAGCAACGCCCCGCCCTGGCCAACCGGGGAGTACGCCATCACGGGAACGCGCCGTTGCC
>CAXSFF010000868.1:0-2463 GCA_964236035.1 uncultured Acetobacteraceae bacterium | reverse complement strand
GACGGTCACGCCGGCCAACTACCTCGACCTCACCACGCGGGGCCGGGTCGACCCGCACACCGGCAACGTCACCTTCGCCGAGGCGCTCGGGTCGGCGGGCGTGCCGCTGCTGCGGGTCGGCGCCAGCTACCTGTATTCGTCGGTCAACCCGTATTTCCTGTTCGACCAGAACCCGAACACGCTGCCCCTCACCAAGGGGTACCCGGCCAGCTACTTCACGCCGCGCGACGAGATCGCCGCGAGCGTCAGCACGCAGTTCGGGGCGTACAAGGTCTCGGGCAACGCCCGCCGCAACCTTTCCACCGGCCGGATGGACGCCGTCAGCGGACGGGCGACCTACGAGGACGAGTGTTTCATCTTCGACGTCAACTACGTCCAGCGCTACACTCAGATCAACAATGACCGCGGGGGAAGCACGATCCTGTTCCAGGTCACGTTGAAGACCATCGGACAGTTCGGCTACCACGCATCCTAGAAGGCCAAGACCCATGCGCCGCACCACCGCCGCCGTTCGCGGTTCCACCGCCCTGCTGCTGGCCGCCCTCGGAGCCGGTCCCGCAGCGGCCGCCGTCACCCCCGTTTCCACCAAGCCCGGCGCAGCCGTCGCACGCGGGCCCAGCGAGGGCATCGTCGCCGTGGTCAACGGCGACATCGTCAGCGGCGCCGACGTGGAGGCGCGCGCCCGCCTGTTCGCGCTGTCGACGGGGCTGCCGGTCACGCCCGAGGTGCTGGCCCGGCTGCGCCCGCAGGTGACCAAGCAGCTGATCGACGAGCGCCTGCGCCTGCAGGAGGAACAGCGCCGCAAGGTCGTCGTCACCGACAAGCAGATCAGCGACGCGATCACAGGGATCGAGACCCGCAACGGCATGGCGCCCGGCACCCTGCGCGTGAAGCTCGGCGAGCAGGGGGTGGCGCTGCGCACGCTGATCGACCAGGTGCGGGTGCAGCTCGGCTGGACCCAGGTGCTGCGCGACGAGCTGGGCGACAAGACCCAGATCAGCGACGCCGACATCGCCGAGCAGCAGGCCATCCAGAAGGCGCGCGCCGGGCAGCCGGAGTACCACGTGGCCGAGATCTTCCTGCCGGTGGACGACCCGGCGAAGGCGTCCGAAACGCAGAAGTTCGCCGAGCAGGTGGCGCAGCAGCTGCGCGGCGGCGCGCCGTTCTCCGTGGTGGCGGCACAGTTCAGCCAGAGCCAGACGGCGTTGCAAGGCGGCGACATCGGCTGGGTCAACCCCAACCAGCTCGATCCGCAGATCGCCGGCCTGCTGCCGCAGATGCCGGACGGCGCCATCAGCAACCCCGTGCAGGTGCCCGGCGGCTACACCATCGTGGCGATGGGCGGCAAGCGCGAGGTGGGCCGCGACCTCGCCACCATGCTGTCGCTGCGCCAGGTGTTCCTGCCGTTCGCGGCGCCGCTCAACCCCAGCGCCCCCACCGAGCAGCAGCGCAAGCAACTCGATCTGGCGACGGCGCTCGGCAAGTCGGTGCATGGCTGCGATGCGATGGAGGCGGCGGCGAAGGCCAACAACAGCTCCCGCCCGCCTGACCCGGGCGACGTACGGCTGGAGGGCCTGTCCGGGCCGATGCGCAGCCTGCTGGCGACGCTGACGCCGGGGGAGGCCAGCAAGCCGCTGGTGTCGTCCGACGGCATCGCCCTGGTGATGATCTGCAACAGCGCGCAGAAGAACATGGCGGAGAGCAGCAAGGAGGACATCTCCAACCGCCTGCTGAACGACCGCGTGGAGCTGGTATCGCGACAGCTGGTGCGCGACCTGCGCCGCCGGGCGGTGATCGACCAGCGGACTTGACGCCCCACTTGTCGAGCGAGGCCGACCCGCTGCGGGAGGTGATCGCGCGCCACGGGCTGGATGCGCGGCGTTCGCTGGGGCAGCATTTCCTGCTCGACCTCAACCTCACCGCCAAGATCGCCGGCCTCGCGGGCGACCTCGCCGGCCGTCACGTCGTGGAGGTGGGGCCGGGACCGGGCGGCCTGACCCGGGCGTTGTTGGACAGCGCCGCGGCCAGCGTCACGGCGGTCGAGGTCGACCCGCGCGCCGTCGCCGCCATCGAGGCCTTGCAGGCCGGGCAGCCGCGGCTGAAGCTGATCGCCGGGGATGCGTTGGCGATGGATCTTGCTAGTTTAGTTATGCCGCAACGTCAGGTGGTTGCCAACCTTCCTTACAACATCGCCACACCTCTGCTGGTGCGGTTGCTGCGGCAGGTTTCGTCCTGGGAGCGGCTGACCCTGATGTTCCAGCTCGAAGTCGCCGAGCGAATTTGTGCCGCGCCCGGCTCGGATGCGTATGGCCGGCTGTCAGTGCTGGCGCAGTGGACGTGCACCGCCGCCGTGCTGGTCCGCATCCCCGCCGCCGCGTTCTGGCCGCCGCCGAAGGTGGTTTCCGCCGTGGTCGGCCTAGTGCCGCACGCCGAGCAACCGAGCCCGGCGCTGTTCGCGCAGAT
>CAXSFF010000867.1:0-2466 GCA_964236035.1 uncultured Acetobacteraceae bacterium | reverse complement strand
GCGCGCGATGCGGGCGGCGGCGCGGGGGTTGGGGTCGCCGCGGCGGGTGGGGGGCGACGTGGTGACGAGCCTGGAGCCGTGTGCGATGTGTGCGGGGGCGATGGTGCATTTCCGGGTGCGCCGGGTGGTGTTCGGCGCTTACGACCCGAAAGGGGGCGGCGTCGAGCATGGCGCCCGTGTGTTCGACGCGCCCGGCTGCCTGCACCGCCCCGAAGTGGTCGGCGGCGTGCGCGAGGGGGAGGTTGCAGCAATGTTGCAAAGCTTCTTTAAAACGAAGCGCCCTTCTCCCCCTCCCCTTGCGGGAGGGGGCCGGGGGGAGGGGTCGCTCACGGTACACGCCAAGAGCATGCGGCAAACCCCTATCCCACCGGAACGCGCTCTATGGAACGCCTTGCGCGGCAACCAACTCGGCGTGAGTTTCCGGCGGCAAACCCCGATCGGCGGCTACATCGTCGATTTCTGCTGCCACGCGGCGCATCTGATCATCGAGGTGGACGGGGTCACCCACGTCGACCCGGCGACAGACGCCCAACGCACCGCTTGGTTTGAACAACGCGGGTATCGCATGCTGCGGTTCTGGAACAACGAGGTCATGGGCAATTTACCGGGCGTGTTGGCGGTGATCTCGGCGGCGGTTGATGCTCGACCCCTCCCCCCGGCCCCCTCCCGCAAGGGGAGGGGGAGCAGCAAGGATTAGCGCTGCCAGACCTGTACTGATTTCACCAGCATCCGTGCCGGGAACACCGTTGCTGCGTCCGGCGCGCCGGGCCAGCTGCCGGGGCCGCCGACCGCCAGGTTCATCGTGATGTAGAACGGCTTGTGCATGTCGGCGGGCGTCGGCCGCGTCAGCAGCCGACGGCGGTCGAAGTAGAAGGTGATCGCCTCCGGTCCCCAATCGACTCCGTAGCGGTGGAACCCCTCCGACGTGTCGGCGACGGCGTTGGCCACCGTCAGGTCGCGCGGCAGCGCCGGGTCGCCGGTGTGCAGCGATGTGTAGGCGGTGGCGGGCGCCTGGCCAAGGGTCTCCACCACGTCGATCTCGGGCGGCCAGGTGTCGTCCACCGGCAGCAGCCAGAACGCTGGCCACAGCCCTTGGCCGCGGGGCAGCCGCGCCGTCATCTCGAAATAGCCGTAGATCTGGCCGAACGGGTAGCTCGACAGCGCGCCGGAACCGTAAGTCACCGCCATCCCCGGCGGCAGCAAACCCCGCTCGGCCGGGGTGAGCGGGCGGGCAGTGATGGCCAGCCCGCCGTCCACCACGGCGAACGGGTCGGGTGCGCCGTGCCGGATCGCGTCGCCGTTCGGGTATGCCTGCATCTCGTGGTTGTTCGGCAGCGTCGCCCAGCTTGCGAAAGGGCCGGCGCCCGGCATCGCCATGCCGTGCAGCCCGCCGGCCAGCCAGACGAACGCCGGATCGTCCAGCGCCCGCGCATCCCGCGGGATTGCGCCGTGCCGCAGCGGCGGGACCGCGGTGAAGACGGCGTCGAGCGTCATCCGTGCGCCCGTGAGGTCCAGCGCGTCCGCCGCGTGCGCCACCGTGGCCGCCAGCAGCATCGCCGCCAGGCGCGGGATCACGCCGCTACAGCTCCAACCGGCCCTGGCGGGCGCTGATCGGCAGCGGCGTGGCCTTGGCCGTCACCACGCCGTCGGCGAACACGATCCGCAGCGGCTGGCCCGGCACAATGGCGCCTGCCGCGCTGATCGGATGCTCAGCCGCGTCCGTCACCAGCGCGTAGCCCCGCCGCAGCACGGCCAGCGGCGACACCGACTCCAGCTGCGCCGCCGCCCCGGCCAGCCGTGCCACCCGCTCCCGCAGCCCCGCCGCCACCAACCCGCCGCCATGCGCCACCGACGCCCGCGCCAGCCGCGCCCGCACATCCGCCAGCACGTGCCGCGACTGCGCGAGATGCCGGGTCGCCGCGTCGAGCGCCGTCCGCCGCGCCACCACCAGCGCCGGCAGGCCGAGCTGCAACCGCACCGCCCCGTGTGCCACGCGCTGCCGCATCTCCCGCAGCAGCCCGGGCGCGTCCGGCAGCCCGCGCTCGGCCCGCAGCAGCCCAGCGCGCCGCGCGGCGAGCAGGTTCGGCAGCGCCAGCTCCAGCCGCAGCGCGCGGTCGTCCAGCCGTTGCCGCGCCGCCTCCGCCAGGCGCTCCACGTCCGGCAGGCGCCCGGCCGCCGCCGTCAGCCGCATCCGCCGCTCCTGCTGGGTGCGGGCCAGCGCGCCGGCCAGGCGGGAGCCGCGTTGCGCCAGGTCGGCGAGCAGCTCCAGCCGTGGCGGCACCGCCAGTTCCGCCGCCGCCGTCGGCGTGGGCGCGCGGCGGTCGGCGGCCAGGTCGATCAGCGTGTGGTCGGTCTCATGCCCCACGGCGGAGATCAGCGGGATGCCGCACGCCGCCGCCGCGCGCACTACGGCCTCGTCGTTGAACGCCATCAGGTCCTCGAGGCTGCCGCCGCCGCGCGCCACGA
>CAXSFF010000866.1:0-2469 GCA_964236035.1 uncultured Acetobacteraceae bacterium | reverse complement strand
GCAGACGATGGCAACGATTCAGCGCCCGGTTAGGTAGCGCTCCTAACTATGGGCTGCTGCTTCCTGCGGCAGGGGAACGGGCGGTTTAGAAACAAGACCGTTTAGATAAGCAGGACAACCGCTGCGGCGAAGGGTTTGGTCGGTTGCGGCCAGCGTTGGTGCTGGGCGGTCTTGACGCGGAAATTCGCCATCTTCTGTTTGATGACGCGCGGATTGCTCCGCTCGGCGCGTCGCGGCAGCACCTGGCCGGCGATCGCCAGCAGCATTTGGCGGTGGAGGCGTTGTCGCGCACGTTTCCCCCACAACTGCGCGAGCGGGAGGATATCCCGAACCAGCCGCAGGGTGCCGACGAAGCTGCGGCGCAGCGGCGATACGCCGCCGGGCGCGGCCTGGAGCATGGCGGCGCGGAGGAGATAGTGCGCGACGAGGAGGCCGTAGATTTCTTGCACAACGCCGACCGGCTTGCGGCTGCGCAGCGGCCGCGCGGGCCGCTGGTGGGCCTTGATCTCATCCAGGGCCGACTCGATCTCCCAGCGCCGGTGATAGGCCGACACCAATTCGCGGGCCGGGGCCACGCGCGGGTCGAGCAAGGAGGTGACGAGGCGGTGCTCGACGCGATGCCCAGGGCGC
The DNA here is from genome assembly GCA_964236035.1 of uncultured Acetobacteraceae bacterium. GTDB lineage: Bacteria > Pseudomonadota > Alphaproteobacteria > Acetobacterales > Acetobacteraceae > CAXSFF01. Next base: position 1,839 of record CAXSFF010000866.1, on the reverse strand, counting down.
TGCGGGTCGTCGAGGGTGTAGCGGATCAGGCGCACGACGACGTGGACGCCGCGATAGCGGCGCGGGTGGTCGGCGGGGCGCAGGCGGACCAGCACCGTGCCGTCGGCCAGCGCCTGGACGGGGAGGGGACGTACGGTCGCGGGGAGGCGGCCCAGGAAATCGGCACCGCGCGCCTGCACCGCCTCGACCATCGCGACATTCTGGAAGCCACGGTCCCACAAGACGAGGGTGCCGGGACCCGTCGAACGCAGCAGGCGCCGCCCCGCCCGGCGCTCGTCGGTCAGCCCAGGCCAGACGCCGGCGTCGCAGATGGCGCGGGTGCCGCACTCGACGAGCAGCACGACGAGCGCCTGCGGCCAGGCGCTGCGCCCGCGCGGGGTCGGGCGCCGTCCGAAGGCGCGCTCGTTGGCCGGGGTGTCCGGCAGATCGAGGTGGCTGCCGTCGAGCGCGAGGAGCCGACGCCCGAAGAGGAACGCGCCCGGCGTCGCTGGCGTGGCCAGCGGGCGGCACAGCTGCCGGAAGAGGGCGACCACCGGCCGTGCGCCGAGCCGGTAGCGCGCCTGGCACAACGCCCCGGCGGTAGCCATACACGTATCGCCGAGGCCCCAATATCCGGCGACCCGTCGGAGGACATGCGGCAGCGCCTCGTCGGCATACAGGTTCATCAGCACGCAGAACAGCAGCATGAAGCGGGCGGGGAGCTTGCGGTGGCGGCGCGGGCGGGTCTCGTCGGCGAGCGCGGCGTCCAGCATCGCTGGCGGCAGCAGCGGGCCGAGCGCGCTGGTGGTCAGCCGCTCGACAGCGGCAGCGGCGGGAGAAATAATAGCCATGCGCGGACTCCTTCGGCGAGCTGGTCGATAGCACCACCAGTATCGCCGGAGGGGTCCGCGCACGCCTTATCTAAACGGTCTTGACGTTAGAAACCGTCTGAATAATCGTCAGGTGCGGGCCAGGCGCGGACCATGAGGCGCGTCATGGCGACGTAGATGAGGGCCTCGCCGGTGCTGGACAGGCGCTCGAAATCCTTGCTGAAGCGCCGGTTCTGCCCCAACCACGCGAATGTCCGCTCCACCACCCAGCGTCTCGGGAGCACGCCGCGGAAACCGGGCGGCGGCAGGATCGCCGCCCAGTCGATCACCGCGTCGTCGGCGGCCCAGATGCCGCGCGGTCGGCGCGGGTGCTTCACGATATCGACCGTCCAGCCGAGTGCCTGCTCGACCCACGCCTTGCCGCGCCCGGCGCCGTTGTAGCCGCCGTCGAGCCAGAGGTGCGTCAGCTGCGGGAATTGCGCGCGAATCGACGGTCGGTCCGCCGTCGCCTCCTCGGACAGCAGCAGCTTTATGCCGTCCCGATCGGCGATATTGGCCTCGTGGACCGTCGCCCGCAGCACGAAGCCTTGCGTGTCGACGAAGATGTGCCGCTTGCGCCCGTTGATCTTCTTGCCGCCGTCATAGCCCCGTAGGCCGCCGACGCCGGTCGTCTTGACCGATTGGCTGTCCACGATCCCCGCGCTCGGTTGCGCTTCCCGGCCCTGCCGGACGCGGAGCTGCTCGCGCAGGGCCGTGTTCAGCTGTTCCCAGGTGCCGTCGTCGCGCCACGCGCGGAAATAATGGTAGACCGTCCGCCAGGGCGGGAGGTCGCGGGGCAGCAGGCGCCAGGCGCAGCCGCCGCGCACGAGATAAAAGATGGCGTTCAGGATCACGCGGTAGCTGTGGACCCGAGGCCGACCGCGCGGCGACGCCGGCGGCAGATGCGGGGCGAGATATGCCCACTCCGCATCGGTTAAATCGGTCGGGTAGCCCTGCCGTTCCATGCCATAAGCATAGCAATAGCGCCATT
>CAXSFF010000865.1:0-2475 GCA_964236035.1 uncultured Acetobacteraceae bacterium | reverse complement strand
GTCATCGAAGGCTTCCTGCCGCGGCAGATGGACGCGGACGCGGTCGCCGCCGCCGTCGACGCCGCCATCGCCGAAACGGGTGCGGCCGGGCCGAAGGACATGGGCCGGGTGATGGGCGCCCTGAAGGCCCGGCACGCGGCGGCGCTCGACATGGCGCGGGCCACCCCGCTGGTGAAGGCGCGGCTCGCCGGCTGATGGCGCTGCCGCCGGCCTTCCTCGACGAGCTGCGGGCGCGCACGCCGATGGCAGCCCTGGTCAGCCGCACCGTCCGGCTGACCCGGGCCGGCAAGGCCTCCAAGGGGTGCTGCCCGTTCCATGGCGAGAAATCGCCCAGCTTCTACGTGTACGACGACGGCTACCACTGCTTCGGCTGCGGCGCGCACGGCGACGCCATCAGCTTCGTCATGAACACTCAGGGGTCGAGCTTTATCGACACGGTGGAGGCGCTGGCCGCCGAGGCCGGGCTGGAGGTGCCGAAGCAAAGCCCGGCCGCCGCCGAAGCCGAACGCCAGCGGCTTGACCTGACCCAGGTGCTGGACCTGGTGGCCGGCATCTACCAGCGCCAACTGTTCGAGCGCGACGGGGCGGAGGCGCTGGCCTACCTGCGCGGCCGTGGCCTGGCCGACGAGACCATCCGCCGCTTCGGCCTCGGCTGGTCAGGCGATGGCCGCGGCCTGGTGGCGGAACTGGCGCGTTCCGGCATTGATCCGGCGCGCATGGCGGAGGCCGGGCTGCTGCAGTCGCGCGATGACGGCGCCCAGCGCGCGCTGTTCTACAATAGGGTGATGTTCCCGATCCGCGACCGCCGCGGGCGCACCATCAGCTTCGGCGGCCGTGGGCTTGGCGACGCGAAGCCGAAATACATCAACGGGCCGGAAACCGCGGTGTTCTCCAAGCGGCGCAGCCTGTATGCCCTGGATTTCGCCCGCGAAGGCGCCCGCAGTGGCCCCGTGGTGGTGGTCGAGGGCTACATGGACGTGATCGCCCTGCACCAGGTGGGGTTCGCCGCCGCCGTGGCCCCGCTCGGCACGGCGCTCACCGCCGAGCAGCTGGACGTGCTGTGGCGCCTGTCCGACGCGCCGACGCTGTGCTTCGACGGCGACGCCGCCGGGTGGCGGGCGGCGCGGCGGGCGGCGGACACGGCGCTGCCGCTGCTGCAATCCGACCGCACCCTGCTGATCGCCCGGCTGCCGGAGAAGGAGGACCCGGATTCGCTGGTGCGCGCGCGCGGCAAGGCCGGGTTCGACGCCGTGCTGACCGCCGCCCGCCCGCTGTCGGTGGCATTGTTCGACCTGTTGCGCGAGGGCAACGCCGGCGCTACGCCGGAAGCGCGCGCCGCGTTCCTGGCGCTGCTCGACGCGGCGGCGGCCAACATCCCGGACAAGGGCCTGGCCGCCGAGTACCGCCGCAGCCTGCGCGACCGCGCCTTCGCCGAACGCCAGTCCGGCCGCAAGGGCGCCAAGCCCGTGCGCGCCCAGGCGGTCCGCACGGCGCCGGACATCCGCGACGCCGTGGCCGAAGCGCATCGCGCGCTGCTGGCGATCCTGCTGATCCATCCGGACCTGATCGGCGATGTGCAGGAGGCGCTGTCCGGCCTGTCGCTCAGCCCCGTCATGGCCGCGGTGCGGGAGGCGATGCATCGATGGTGGGACCACCATCCGGCGCCCGATCCGCTTCAGGCGGACCAGCCGGCGCTTGACTCCGACAGCCTCATGAACCACCTGCAAGCATCGGGACTTGCTGAACGTGCTGCCGAGATATTGGGAGCGCGCCCTGTACCATTACCGGCCTGCGCCCGCCCAGGGGCGATGCCGGCGGAGGCGGAGTCGGGGTGGTGGCATTTCTTCGGTCTTCTGCACCGTGAACGCCTGGAGGAGGAAGTGGCCGCCGCGCAGTCCGCCTTCGAGCGCTCGCCCGACGCCTCGGCGCAGGGCCGCCTGATCGCGCTTTGCACGGCCCGCGCCAACCTGTTCCGCGACGCCCAGGCGGACGACATGGAGGCCGGCATCTGAGCCGGCCCTGATCAAGTATCGAGTTTGGAGTGCCCCCGTATGGCGACGAAGCCCGCCGCGACCGCCGAATCCGCCACCGCCGAGCAGGATGCCGACACCACCCTGCTCGACACCAACGCCGCCGCCGTCAAGCGCCTGATCGCGCGCGGCAAGGAGCGCGGCTACATCACCTTCGACGAGCTGAACGCCGTCCTGCCGCCGGAGCACAACAGCTCCGAGCAGATCGAGGACGTGATGGCGATGCTCAGCGAGATGGGCATCCAGGTGGTCGAGGGCGAGGAGGCGGAGGAGGGCGAGGCCGCCCCCGCCAAGCCCGAGAAGGCGGAGGAGGAGAACGCCCCGGAGGAGGGCGCCGAGCCCGCCGGCAACGTCGACGAGAGCAACCTCGGCCGCACCGACGACCCCGTGCGCATGTACCTGCGCGAGATGGGCAGCGTCGAGCTGCTGTCGCGCGAGGGCGAGA
>CAXSFF010000864.1:0-2477 GCA_964236035.1 uncultured Acetobacteraceae bacterium | reverse complement strand
TGGTGGCGCCGCTGACCGCCAGCGGCCACCGGGCTTGACTGTTCCCCTCCCCCTTGCGGGAGGGGTTAGGGGAGGGGTGGCCGCGCGCCCATGGTGGTTGGCGTGGCCATCCCTCCTCCCGGCCTCCTCCCGCAAGGGGAGGAGGAGCAGAAGATTTCAGCGTCCGCCGAACACCTGGGCGTCCTTGTTGTCCTGCATCAGCTTGGTGAAGCCGGGGATGCTCACCAATCCCAGGCCGCGCGGGATGCCGGTGTCGGGGTCGGCCTCGACGGCGCCGTAGGCCGCGCCCGCCACCTTCTCCCACTTGTTGCCCGCCGGCTTCTTCACCTCGACGTTGACCACCGTGGCCTTCAGCACCAGCCGCACGATGGCCTCGCCGGGCCGCGACGGCTTGGCCAGGCTGAGATGCTCGCCGATCTGCCGCCAGCCGCTGCGCAACGCCCAGGCGGTCAGCTCTTCCCGGTCCATGCTCAGGCGGCCCGGCGGGTCATTTCGTCTCCACCGCCGCGTCCACCGCATCGCCGGCTGGCTCGGAGTCCGCTGGGACCGTCCCGCTCTCGCCCGCAGGCTGCGAGTCCTTCTCGCGCTGCTTGGCTTCCTTCTTGGCCTGCTTCGCCCGTTGCCGTTCGGCTTTCTGGAACCCGTAATTGACCTTCATCGCCATGGCGACCTCCTGCCTCTCGCGTAACACCGCGCCGGTCGGGGCATCCTCCCCGCGGCGGCTCGTCCCAGGTATAGCGAAGCCGGGCCGATTGTGAACCGGGGCCGGTCAGGACACAGCCACCAAAGGATCCATGGCGCCCGTATGCGGCCCGGCGTTGAACTGCAACGCGGCCAGGCGCGCGTACAACCCCCCCTGGCGCACCAGCGCGTCATGCGTGCCGACCGCCACGATGCGCCCGGCCTCCATCACCACGATGCGGTCCGCCCGCCGCACCGTCGCCAGCCGGTGGGCGATCACCAGGGTCGTGCGCCCCTGCGACAGCCGCGCCAGCGCGCCCTGCACGGCGTGCTCGCTCTCGGCGTCGAGCGCGCTGGTGGCCTCGTCCAGCAGCAGGATCGCCGGGTCGCGCAGGATCGCGCGGGCGATCGCCAATCGCTGCCGCTGGCCGCCCGACAGCCGCACGCCCTTCTCGCCCAGGAAGGTGTCGAAGCCATGCGGCAGGTCGTCGATAAAATCGCAGGACGCGGCGGCGGCGGCGGCGCGCACCTCGGCGTCGCTGGCGGACGGGCGGCCGAAGCGGATGTTGGCCCAGGCGTCGGCGCCGAACACCACGCAGTCCTGCGGCACCAGGCCGAGCCGGCCGCGCACGGCCGCCGGGTCGGCGTCGCGCAGGTCGACGCCGTCGACGCGCACGACGCCGGATGCCGGGTCGTAGAAGCGCAGCAGCATCTGGAACACGGTGGTCTTGCCGGCGCCGGACGGGCCGACCAGCGCCACCGTTTCGCCAGGCTCCACGTCGAGGTGGAAATCGTGCAGCGCCGGCGCGTTGGGACGGGCCGGGTAGTGGAACGACACGGCCTCGAAGCCGACGCGGCCCTGCGGCGGCGAGGGCAGGGGCTTAGGATGGGACGGGGCGACGATGCCGGGCTGTTCGGCCAGCAGCTCGCCGATGCGGTCGGCGGCCCCGGCGGCGCGCTGCAGCTCGCCCCACAACTCGCTCAGCCCGGCGCCCGAGGTCGCCACCACGACGGCGTAGAACACGAACGCCGACAATGCGCCGCTGCTCATGCGCCCGGCCAGCACCTCGCGCCCGCCCACCCACAATGACAGCGTGATGGCGCCGAAGCCGAGCAGGATGACCACCAGGATCACCCAACTGCGCGACCGCATCCGCGCCTGTGCCGCCTGCACGGATGCTTCCGTTGCGTCGGCGAACCGGGCGCGGGCGAACGGCTCGTAGGTGAACGCCTGCACGGTGCGCAGGGCGGTCAGCGTCTCCTCCGCCAAGGCGCCGAGGTCGGCTATACGGTCCTGCGACACGCGCGACAGGCGGCGCTCGCGGCGGGAGAACACCACGATCGGCACGATCACCAGCGGCACCACCGCCAGCACGACGAGGGCGAGCTTCGCGCTGGTCACGATCAGCATGGCGAAGGCGCCGACCAGCAGCACGGCGGAGCGCAGCCATTGCGACACCGCCGACCCGGTGAGCGCCTGGATCACCGCCGTGTCCGCGGTCAGCCGCGACAGCACGTCGCCGGTGCGCGCCGTCTCGAACCAGGCGGGGGACAGCGAGATGACGCGGTCGAACACGGCGCGGCGGATGTCGGCGCCGACGCGCTCGCCGAGCCAGCTGACGATGTAGAACCGTGCGCAGGTGGCGACGGCGAGCAGCGCCACCACGCCGAACATGAACAGCGCCGTGCGGTTGAGCTGCGTCTGGCTGCCGCTGGCGAAGCCGCGGTCGATCAGGTGCCGCAGCCCCTGGCCGAGCAGCAGCAACAGCCCGGCCGCCAGCCCGAGCGCCAGCGCC
>CAXSFF010000863.1:0-2480 GCA_964236035.1 uncultured Acetobacteraceae bacterium | reverse complement strand
GTAGGCGTTCCGGGCGCCCAGCGGCTGGGGGGGGCCATCGGTCGTGTCGTGAACCGTCTGGCGCTCTGATTGAGCGTTGATGACCGCGCCGAACAGGGCGACGAACGCCGACAGGTACAGCCAGGTCAGCATGACCACGACGCCGCCAAGCGAGCCGTAGGTCTTGTCGTAGCTGTTGAAGTGAGCGACATAGACGGTGAAGCCGATCGATCCGATGATCCAAAGCACGGTGGCGACGATTGCTCCTGGCGACACCCAGCGCCAGTGGGCCTTCCGCCGATCAGGCGCATAGCGATAAAGCGTCGCCAGGCCGGTGACCACAACCAGCATCAGCAGCGGCCATTCGAGGATAAGCAGCACCCATTTCGCAAAAGGCCCCAGGCCGATTGCCTGAACGACAACCGGCAATACGCCAACCAGCGCAATTGTGACGGTGCCTCCGACCAGCGCGATCAGGGTGAAACCGATCGCCAAGACATTGAATTTGAGAAAGCTCCTGGTTTCCTTCTCCCGGTAGGCAATGTTGAGCGCGCTGATCAGGCCGCTCATGCCGCGCGACGCGCTCCAGAGTGCCAACACAAGCGCCAAGCCCGCGCTGATGCTGAGCGTGTTGGTGGACGCGGTGACCAGCTTGTGCAGTTGATCGCTGATCATTTGCACGCTCTCGGGCGGCAGGACGTTGGCGAGGGCGGCGACCTGGCGTTCCACCTGGGCGGGATCGAGCAGCAGGCCATAGATCGACACCAACGCGGCGAGACCCGGGAAGAGGGCCACCAGGACAGCGTAGGTCACGCCGCCGGCGACCAGGAAGATGTTGCTCTCCGACACGTCGTTCCAAGCGCGCACCAGCACGTCCTTCCACCCGGAGACGGGAATCTGACGCGGATCGGTTGCCGCTCGGCGTTTCGGTTTCGCGTTGCGCTTCATCGGCGAACGAGAGGTTATCGCGGCGAGGTCGTGCTTCAGTTGGTCCAGGCGGCCCGGCATGCGGCGTCTCCTTTGTGCGGCATATCGTGAGCGGTGCGCAGCGAGCTTAACGACCCGCTGACCGTTGGGTTTCGTTACGGCTTGGCCGAGCGTATCCTGCGCCGGTGGGTCTGGGGGATACGAACGGCCTTGGGGCTGGTCGCCGTACCCGGCTCGGGACACGATTGCAAACGGGCGTGTTCATGCGGCGGGCGCGAGCAGCTCTGGCCCATCGTTGCGGACATTGCCGACGCGCTTGCCGACCGGCCACAATCGCAGCACATCCTCTGGCGAGGGACGCAGCAGGCTGACGGGATCGGCTTCGACCTCATTCAGCCAGGCGGGCCAGTCGGCTTGTTCGAGGATCACCGGCATACGCTCGTGCAGCGCCGACATCGGCTGGTTCGCGGTCGTGGTCAGGATGGCGAATGTGCGCAGGATGTCGCCCTCGGGGCTGCGCCAGCCTTCCCAGATGCCGGCGAACGCCATCGGCTCGCCGTCGGCGCGGGCGATGGCGAAGGGGGTCTTGCCGCCGGGGTCGGCGCGCCATTCGTAGAACGCGGAGGCCGGCACGATGCAGCGGCGCTTGGCGAAGGCGGCGCGGAACATCCCCGAGGTCGCCACGGTTTCCGCCCGCGCGTTGATCGGCTTGCGGGCCTCTTTTAATGATTTGGTGAAGGCGGGCACAAAGCCCCAGGTCAGCGCATCCAAGTGCCGTTCATGGGTGTCGGGATGCAGGCGGATGACGGGCGCCTGCATCATGGGCGTCATGTTCCAGGTCGCCCTCAGGTTTGGCAACGGATTCACGGCCCCAAACAGGCGCGCGATCATCTCGGGCGGTAGAAAGCTGGCATAACGTCCACACATGCGGGAACTCTGGACGGAATCGAGACGTTCGGCAATCGCGGGTTTATGAGAGCGCTCCAGGGGAACGCTGTCGCCGCCCCGGCATTGGCTAATAATCCGAACAGGAGAGCGATACATGAAGGCGCTGACATGGCATGGCAAGAGCGACATGCGCTGCGACACCGTGCCGGACCCGAAGATCGAGCATCCCAGGGACGCGATCATCAAAGTGACCGCCTGCGCCATCTGCGGCTCGGACCTGCACATCTATGACGGCGTCATCCCGGGGATGGAGAATGGCGACATCCTGGGTCATGAAACCATGGGCGAGGTCGTCGAGGTCGGCTCGGAGAACAAGGCGCTCAAGGTCGGTGATCGCGTCGTCGTGCCGTTCACCATTGCTTGCGGAGACTGTTTCTTCTGCAAGCGCGGCTACTTCTCGGGCTGTGAGCGGTCGAACCCCGACAAGCTGAAGGCGGAGAAGGTGTGGGGTCATTCCCCCGCCGGGCTGTTCGGCTACTCGCATCTTCTGGGCGGTTATGCCGGCGGCCAAGCGGAATACCTGCGCGTGCCGTACGCCGATGTCGGCCCGATCAAGGTGCCCGAGGGGCTGACCGACGAACAGGTTCTGTTCCTGTCCGACATTTTCCCGACCGGCTACATGGCGG
>CAXSFF010000862.1:0-2480 GCA_964236035.1 uncultured Acetobacteraceae bacterium | reverse complement strand
CGGCTGGACGCCCGAAATCTGTCCGCGTTCAGCCGGCCATTGCATAGCAGCTCGGGGCTGGGGCCATCGCAACCTCCATCCGCCAACTGCACCAACACCACAAACACTCCATCCGCCTCAACCGTAAACTCGCAACTTGGACACCAACCGACTTCACCCAACTATTCGTTGCAAATGCGGAGTAGGCTGGATTGAGGCCCCGCCTCAACGCAAACCCGGTTGCGGCCGGTCCGCTTGGCCTCGTAGAGTGCTGCGTCCGCGCGCTCGACCAGCGCTGCCGCATTCTCGCCCGGTCGGGCCTGCGCGACGCCGACCGAGATAGTGACGTGGTCGAAACTCGCCGCTGTCCCTTTAGTGACCAGCCGCTTGCTGCTCAGCGCCTCGTTGATCTGCCGCGCCACCACCTCGGCCGCGCGCAGGTCAGCGCCCGTCAGCAAAATCGCGAACTCCTCGCCGCCGTAGCGCGCCACGGTGTCGCGTCTCTTCACGTTGTCGGCGAGCAGGCTCGCGACGAGCCGCAACACCAGATCGCCCGTGCTGTGGCCATGTACGTCGTTGAACCGCTTAAAGTGGTCCACGTCGAGCAGAAGCAGGGAGAGTGCCGCAGCATCCGCCTCCTTGGCCTGCGTCATCATGCGCCTGATGCGGGAGTCGAAGGCGCGCCGGTTGCACAGCCCGGTCAACACGTCCGTCGTCGCCTCCTGTTTCACGTCGGCCAGCGACTTGCGGAGCTTGCCGATGCGGGCGGAGGACGCGGCGAGTTGCCGCTCCAGCACCCTGTTGCGCTCGGCCGCCTGGGTAGTCTCGGCCGTGAGCATCGTGATGGCGCACACGAGGCCGGCCTGCGTCTGGTCCTGGCCGAGCTGTGCTGCTCCTCGCGTGAGCGCCTCGCCGTAGTCGCGGATCGCGGCCCGGCCACTGGCGACCTGCTCGACGACAGCTTGCGCCTCGACCTGGATCGCGTCGGCCCCGGAGCTGAGGGCGTCAAGGTCCGGCTCGGCGCCAGCCACGCACGCATTGTAGAGTGCGTCCAGCGCCGCGGGCGTGAACGGGACGCCCTGTTCCAGGAGTTCGGACAGGCGCCGGGTCAGCTCGGGCATCATGCCGCTGTGATAAACGAACCAGAGTTCATAGGCCCGCGGCGTCGGCGGAATGCCGTGCCGCTGTAAATCGGCCAACACCGCCGCCGCGAGCTCGAAGGCGCGTACGGCGAGGCCCTCGGAGTCCGCCGCCGGACCGGGCTCGCCGGTGCTTTCTATCTCGGGTTCAGGGATCGGAGTCGGCATGATGTCGCGGCGGACCTCAGGTTCGGTTTGCGGCATCCTACAAGCAAAATGCTAAATAGCCGTGAATTCGGGAGTGGTGCGCTGTGTCGAGGCGTGATGCAAGCGGATCATGCGTGTTCTTCGATCCCTTTTGCACGGTGTGTGGACAGCGTGCGCGGCCTTTCCCGACAAGCGGCGTGGCGGTGACGTCACCTACTCCATGGCCGACATCGGCCTGTCGGCCTTTTCGCTGTTCTTCATGCAAAGCGAGTCGTTCCTGTCCTACCAGCGCGCGCTGGAAGAGGGTCGCAAGACGTCGAACTGCCGGACCCTGTTCGGCATGACGGCCATTCCGACCGACAACCACATCCGGGCCATGCTCGACCCGGTCGATCCCTCGCACCTGCAGCCTGCCTTTGATGGCGCGCTCGACGCTCTGCGCCGGCACGGCGGCTTGGTGCCGTTCCAGCGGCTCGGCGGCCGCGTGCTGGTCGCGCTCGACGGCACGGAATACTTCTGCTCGCAAAAACTTCGCTGCCCGCAGTGCCTGACCCGCAAGCGCGCCAACGGCAAGACGGAAAGCTATCATTCCATGCTGGCTGGCACGGTTGTGGCTCCAGGGCACGCGATGGCGTTGCCTTTAATGCCGGAGTTCATCGCGCCCCAGGACGGCGCCGAAAAGCAGGACTGCGAGCGCAATGCAGCCAAACGCTGGCTCGCCACTCACGGCGAGCGCGTCAAGGACCTGCGGCCCATCTACCTCGGCGACGACCTGTTCGCCTGCCAGCCGGTCGTCGAGGCCATCATGGCGAGAGGCGGCGATTTCCTGCTCACCGCCAAGCCGTCGTCACACAAGGCCCTCTACGACTTCATGCAGGGTGCCACCATCGAGGAGCACACGGTCAAGCAAAAGCTCGGCAGCAAGCGCCTGACCTATCGCTACCGCTGGTTCGAGCAGGCCCCGCTGCGCGAGGGCCAGGACGCGATGCTGGTCAACTGGGTCGGCGTCACCATCACGGATGCCGAGGGCGTCGAACGGAGACGTTCGCCGGACAAGATCACCTATGACAATGCCTTCGTGACCTCGCTGCCCGTCACGCAAGATACGGTCGCCGAGATCGTGGCGTGCGCCCGAGCCAGGTGGAAGGTCGAGAACGAGGGCTTCAACGTCCTCAAGTCCAACGGCTACCACCTCGAGCACAACTTCGGCCACGG
>CAXSFF010000861.1:0-2486 GCA_964236035.1 uncultured Acetobacteraceae bacterium | reverse complement strand
ACCGACTTCCCTTCCATCAACGCCATGAGCGAGGTGACGCAGGACCTGCTCAAGAAGATTGGCATGACAGTGGACTACGTGGCGACCGATTGGGGCTCGGTTCTGCGTCGCCAGGCCAATCGCGACGTGCCGTCCAAGGGCGGCTATAACCTGTTCTGCACCTACTCCCCCGGCATCACCCACTACACGCCCGCCGCCCACAATTTCCTGCGCGGGTCTGGCAACAAGGCCACCTTCGGCTGGTCCGTGAGCCCACAGTTGGAGGAGCTACGGGAGCAATGGCTGACTGCCCCGGATGACGCCACCCGGCTTGCCATAGCCCGGCAGATGCAGCAGCAGGCCTTCATCGACGTGCCCTATATCCCGCTTGGCCTGTTCCTGCAGCCCACGGCGCACCGGCGCGACCTGTCCGGGCTGATCGGAGGGCCGCCGCTGTTCTGGAACGTGAAGCGCGGCTGATGCGGGACGACGACATCGTGCTGATACTGGCCGGGACGCTGCTGCCCGGCGGCGCTGGCTTCCCGCCCTTCGCCGCCACGCAGGCCGGCGCGCTGCTGCTGCAACGCCTGACAGCGGACGATGCAGCCCGGCTGCTCGCCGCCCTGCGCACGCGCGGGCCTGCGCCCGATGAATCCACTCAATGGACGAAGGCAGCCTGCCGCCTCGAAGCAGTGGAGCCCGAGCTGTTCACCGAGTTCCGCCGGCAGGTCTACCTGGTCTATTACGAGCAGCCGCCAGTGATCGCCGCGATCCGCGCGCTGGGCCACCCCTACAATGACGCGCCCCTTCCCAACGGCTACCCGACCGAAGCCTTCGACCCCGCCCGGGACGCACCCCGGCACGGGCGCGGCCGCTGGATCGACACCGATGACGTTCGCCCGGTGAACCTGGCGGGTCTGGACCTGGAGAGCTTGCGATAAGAACGCCCGACCATGCCGAGATCCTGGTCATCGGGGCCGGCGCCAGTGGAGTGGTCACCAGCCTTACGCTTGCGGATGCCGGGCTCCGCGTGGTGTGCCTGGACCAGGGCGGCTGGACCGAACCCGCCCAGCATCCGCACGGCGGTGCCGATTTCGTGCACCGCCGCTTTACCGACTGGAATCCGGAGCCGGCGGTACGGCGTGGCCCCGACGACTATCCTATCCAGGGCGGCCAGTCTCACGCGCTGATGTGGAACGGCGTCGGCGGCTCCACCAACGCCTATGCCGCGCTGTGGCCACGCTTCCGGCCCTCGGACTTCCGCAAGGGGCGCGAGCACGGAATGGCGCCGGACTGGCCCATCACCTATGCCGACCTGGTCCCGTTCTACGACGAGGCGGACCGGCTTGTCGGTGTATCCGGCCTGGCCGGCGACCCCGGCATGCCGCTCCGCTCCGCCTATCCCTGCCCGCCCTTGCCGATGCGCGACAGCGGGCAGGTAATGGCTCGGGGCTTCGACCGGCTGGGCTGGCACTGGTGGCCCATGCCGGTCGGCACGATCTCGGAACCTTATGACGGCCGAGCACCTTGCAACGGCTGCGGCAATTGCGGCTCCGGCTGCCCGCGCGGCTCCATGGCCAAGATGTCGCTGACGCTATGGCCCCGGGCGCTGGCGGCTGGGGTGGAGCTGCGCACCGGCGCGCGGGTGGAGCAGATCGAGACCGGGCCGGACGGGCGGGCGAGCGGGGCCGTCTACATCGACCGCGCCACGGGGAGCCGGGTGCGGCAGACTGCGGATGTCGTGATCGTCGCCGGCAACGGCATCGGCTCTCCCCGACTGCTGCTAATGTCGGCTAGCGGACGGCATCCGAGGGGTCTTGCTAACGGTAACGACGTGGTGGGCCGCTACCTCCTGCACCATACGCTCGTGGCAGCCGAGATCTGGGTGGACGCACCCATCCGCTCTTATATGGGCAACTCCGGCGCCTTAATCAGCAGCGAGTTCGCGGAAACCGACACCTCGCGCGGCTTCGTCAACGGCTTCAACTTCAACGTCACCCGCACCGGGCCGGCCGGAGCCGCGGCCATCGGCGCGTTCGGCCACCGCCCCGTCCCTTGGGGCGCCGGGCACCACGATTATTTCGCTCGCCATTTCGGCCACAGCTTCGGGGCCTACGCCATTGGCGACGACCTGCCGCAGCCCGGCAACCGCGTGACCTTATCGGATAGCGATCATGACAGTGACGGGTTGCCGGCCGCGCGGCTATACTATCAGCCGCACGAAAACGACCTGCGCATCATGCACTTCAGCATGAAGCGGCTGCGCGACCTGGCCCGGAGCGTGGATGCATTCGATGTGGCGGTGACAGACTACTTCGAGAACGGAGTCTATCGCACGCCGGCCTGGCACATGCTCGGCACCTGTCGCATGGGCACCGACCCGGATACCAGCACCGTAAACCTATGGCACCAGGCCTGGGAGGTGCCAAACCTTTATATCTGCGATGGAAGCAGTTTCGCGACCGGTGGCGTTGTCAATCCGACAAGCACCGCCACCGCACTGGCGA
>CAXSFF010000860.1:0-2488 GCA_964236035.1 uncultured Acetobacteraceae bacterium | reverse complement strand
GACGCAGACGGACTATGCCGGAGCATGGTCCGGCGACCTGGACTCAGCGAAGGAACCAATCCAATGCCCTCAGACGCCCCCAAAGCCCTTAACCAGCTTGGCCAGAGCCTGTGGCTCGACAACATCACCCGCGACCTGCTCGATAGCGGCACGCTGAAACGCTACATTGACGAGCTTTCGGTCACCGGGCTCACGTCCAACCCCACGATCTTCGACAACGCCATCTCCCGCAGTTCCTGGTACGACAAGGAAATCCGCAAGCAGCTCGACGACGGCGCCGAAGGGGAAGACCTGTTCTTCAACCTCGCGATCCAGGATCTCAGCCGAGCGGCCGATCTGTTCAGGCCGGTTTACGAGCGGACCGGAACGGTGGACGGCTTCGTCTCGCTGGAGGTGTCGCCGGTCTTCGCCTTTGACACCGGCGCGACGGTCGAGCAGGCCAAGACGCTGCACGAACTAGCCAACAAGCCGAACCTGTTCATCAAGATCCCCGGCACCCCGGAAGGCTTGCCCGCGATCACCGATTCGATCTTCGCCGGCATCCCCGTCAACGTCACCCTGCTGTTTTCCACCGACCAGTACAAGCTGGCGGCCGAGGCCTACATGGCCGGGCTTGAGAAGCGGGTTGCCGCCGGCCTGTCCGCCGATGTGCGTTCCGTCGCCTCGCTGTTCGTCAGCCGCTGGGACGTAGCCGTGAACGACAAGGTGCCAGCCGAACTGCGCAGCACGCTCGGCATGGCGGTCAGCCGGCAGGCCTACAAGGCGTATCGCGACATCGTGGAAAGCGACCGGTTCCAGCGCCTGGAGAACGTCGGCGCGCGTCCGCAGCGGCTGCTGTTCGCCAGCACGGGAACCAAGGACAAGAGCGCGCCGCTCACGCTGTATATCGACGGCCTCGCGGCGCCGAACACGGTGAACACGATGCCGGAACCCACGCTGCTGGCCTTCGCCGAACACGGCAACCCAGCCGGCGCATTGCCGCGCGACGGTGGCGACGCGGAAGCCGTGCTCGCCGCGCACCTCAAGGCGGGCATCGACCTGACGGCGTTGTCGACGCAACTGCAATCCGACGGCGCCAAGAGCTTCGTGAAGTCGTGGAACGAACTCCTGGCCGGCATCAAGGAAAAGAGCAAGGAGCTGACCTGAACCCGGAGGAACGTCGATGACCGCTGTTACCGAGACGCCGGCTTGGCAGGCGTTGTCCGCCCATCATGCGCAGATCAAGGACGTGCATCTGCGCACGCTGTTCGCTGACGACCCCGGCCGGGCGGAGCGCTTCTCGGCCGAGGGTGCGGGACTGTTCCTGGACTACTCCAAGAACCGCATCACCGACGAGACGCTGCGGCTGCTGGTGCAACTGGCGGAAGAGCGCGGCGTGGCACAGCGGCGCGACGCGATGTTCGCTGGCGACAAGATCAACACCACGGAACGTCGCGCGGTCCTGCACGTCGCCCTGCGCGCGCCGCGTGACGCGCATATCAAGGTAGATGGCGTCGATGTAGTGCCCGACGTTCACAAGGTGTTGGACGCGATGGCGGATTTCGCCACGCGTCTGCGCAGCGGCGCGTTCACTGGCCATACCGGCAAGCGCATCCGCAACGTGGTGAACATCGGCATCGGCGGCTCCTATCTCGGACCAGAAATGGCGTACCGCGCGCTGCGCCCGTTCAGCGAGCGGTCGATGACCTTCCGCTTCGTCGCCAACGTCGATGGCGCGGATTTCCACGAGGCGACGGTCGACCTGGACGCGTCCGAGACGTTGTTCATCATCTCCTCGAAAACGTTCACCACCCTGGAAACCATGACCAACGCCGCGACAGCCCGCGCTTGGCTAGTGGGCAAGCTCGGCTCAGACGCCGCCGTGGCGAAGCACTTCGCCGCCGTCTCCACCAACATCGCCGGCGTGACGGAATTCGGCATCGATCCGGCCAACACCTTCGGCTTCTGGGATTGGGTCGGCGGCCGTTATTCGATGGAAGGCGCGATCGGCCTGTCCACCATGATCGCGGTTGGTCCCGACAATTTCCGAGCCATGCTGGCCGGCTCGCACGCCATGGACGAACATTTCCGCACCGCACCCCCGGCGCAAAACCTGCCGATGCTCCTGGGTCTTCTGACTGTCTGGTACAACAATTTCTTCGGTGCCCAGACCCTCGGTGTCATGCCGTACTCAGCCCAGCTCGCGCGGCTTCCCGCTTACCTCCAGCAGTTGCAGATGGAGAGTAACGGCAAGCACGTCGACCTCGACGGCCATGTCGTGAACTACGAAACCGGTCCGATCATCTGGGGCGAGCCAGGCACCGACGGACAGCACTCTTTCTACCAGTTGCTGCACCAGGGCACCAAGCTCGTGCCGTGCGACATGATCGGCTTCTGCAAGCCGCTCAGCCCGTTGACCGAGCAGCACGACCTGCTGATGGCCAACCTGTTCGCCCAGGCCGAGGCGTTGGGCTTTGGCAAGACCGAACAAGAACTCAAGGCGGAAGGC
>CAXSFF010000859.1:0-2488 GCA_964236035.1 uncultured Acetobacteraceae bacterium | reverse complement strand
ACGCACACGTATGCTGCCAACACGAGGACGCGGGTTCGATCAGCTTTCAAATTTATCATTTTTGATGTCGATTACAGTAATTGCTCACCCAGAGCATGGTTTGCGGGTTGAGAGGGTTGATGTGGTGGTTGACGCAGCGCTTGGTGGCTGATTCAACGCTGGCGTGACATCTGACATTCACCTCAGCACCATGAGCCACGCGGAGAAGGATGCGCTGATCCGCTCGCTGCTGTCGTTGGTTGGGCAGCTGGCGGCGGCCTTGGCGCGCATTGCCGAGCTGGAGGCGCGGCTGGCCAAGCTGGAGCGGCCAGCCAAGACGCCCGACAACTCGTCGTTGCCGCCATCAAAGGGTCAGAAGTCTGACGCGCCGGCCGATGGCAAGCCGCCGCGCAAAGGCCGCCCCGGCGTGGCCCGCGCGTTGGAGCCAAACCTGGACCGCATCACCGATGCAGGCTCTATGCCTGTCCACACTGCGCCGCAGCTTGGGTGGACGCGCCCCAAACGCCGCAGATGGTCTATGACCGCATCGAGCTGCCGCCGGTGCGGCCGGACGTGACGCGGGTGCGGCTGTTCGGCGGACGATGTGCCTGCTGCGGCGAACGTGCCATCGCAACGGCGCCCAGCGGACTTGAGCCAGGCTCGCCGTTTGGCCGCTCGATCGAGGCATTGGTGGTCTACCTGCACTACGCCCAGGCCATCGGCATCGAACGGCTGCGGGCCCTGATGGGGGAGGTCTTCGGCCTGTCGATCAGCGAAGGTGCGCTCTGCAACATCCTTGCCCGCGCCCAGGCGCGGCTCGGTGCTGCGGCGGCTGACATCGCAACCCGAGTCACTGCATCGGCCGTGGTCGCGTCTGACGAGACCTCTGTGCGGGTGAAGGGCAAGACCTGCTGGGAATGGGTGTTCGTCACCACGCTCTGCGTGCTGCACATCATCCGCCCAAGCCGGGGGGCCGCCGTGGTTCGCAGCTTGTTCGCCGGGCAACGGCCGCGCGTCTGGGTGTCGGATGGTCTGCGCAGCCAGCGCGGCCATGCCGACTTGTGGCAGCTCTGCCTGGCGCATCTGCTGCGCGACGCACAATACGCGGTGGACTGCGGCGATGCTGCCTTCTCCGCTTCGTTCAAGCGCCTGCTGCTGCGCGCGATCGCCATCGGACGACGGCGCAACACGCTGCGTGACAGCACGCTGCGCCAGTATCGTGCCGATCTCGACCGCCGGCTCGACCGGGTGATGGAGTTGCCGCGACACGGAGAAGCAGCCGAACGCCTTCGGCGCCGCATCGCTCGCGATCGCGAGCACCTGTTCGTCTTCGTGACCGAACGCGACGTGCCGGCCACCAACAACATCTCCGAGCGAGCGCTGCGGCCCAGTGTCATTTTCCGCAAGGTGACGAATGGCTTCCGCTCGGAATGGGGTGCTGACACCTATGCCGCATTCCGCTCCGTCGTCAGCACCGCCAAGGCAAACAGCCGTCCCGTGCTCAACGATCTACGAACAGCACTCGCAGCCAACTGACCAAACCGAGGCTACCGCCAACCCAGGTGAGCAATTACACGAAATGTATTGGCAGCGTGCGCGTTGCACGCACTATGGTTCCGGTTAGAGGGACAGCGAGCCGGAAAAGGACAGCGCTCATGGCCACCTTCGTCGGCGCATTTGGTGTCCCCCACGTTCCCACGCTGGCCGACATCGCCAAGCGCGAGGGCGCGTCGTCCGAAACGGGCGCGCTATTCACCCGCGTTCGCGAAGCGTTGGAGCGGGCGCGCCCGGACGTGCTGATCATGTTTGACACGGACCATCTTAACACGTTCTTCTTCGACTGCCTTCCCACGCTGGCCATCGGCGTCGCCGATGACTTCCGCGGCCCCATCGACGAGCCGCCCGCGCTCGACATTCAGTTGGTCCCATCCGACCCGGCGTTGGCCCGCCATGTCCGCGCTTCGTGCATCGCTGGGGGGTATGACCTTGCCTCGACCGAGTCCTTCGACGTGGACCACTCCGTCGTGATACCCCTGCACTTCCTCACGCCCGGTTTCAACGTGCCGGTCGTGCCGATCTTTATCAACGGTCATGTCCCGCCTTTGCCGTCGGCTCAGCGCGCCTTCTCGTTTGGGCGCGAAGTCCGGCGCGCGATTGAGGCATTCCCGCACGCGCGCCGGGTGGCTGTCGTCGGCAGCGGCAGCTTTTCCCTAGAAGTGTTCGGTCCCCGAGTGGATCCCGGACGGCCCAATGGCGTCCCGGATCCCGCATGGGCCGCGAGCGTACACAACCGTTTTCGAGACGGCGGCATCCAGGTGCTGATCGCAGAGGCGACCGAAGCACGCATGGAGCGAGCGGGCAACGTGGCTGGGGAGTTGCTGAACTGGATCGCAATGGCTGGCGCAGGCGCCGCGCGCCGTGCCGACTGGATTGCGGCGCAGCCGGGACTGGGCCAGTCCTATGCCATATGGGAGGAGGCCGGGCGATGAGTACATACGCGGTCAACCAC
>CAXSFF010000858.1:0-2490 GCA_964236035.1 uncultured Acetobacteraceae bacterium | reverse complement strand
GCCCGCCGGGTCGCGCGTGCCGCTCCCTTGCCGGCAAGCTCGCGCGCCTCGGCCTCGATCGTGGTGAAGTTGGCCATAAGACACTCCGGTGCAATGGAAAAAGCCGGCCTCCAGGGGTGCCAGCAAGGCGGCTAGGTAGCGGATCGGGCTGGTGCGGGCAAGAGGCGACGCCGCTCGCGGGAATCTTACAAGCCGTCCAGGTGGCGACCGCCTAAGACGGAGTCGTCGCCAGGATGCAGCGTTCGGCGACGCAGGATGGATGAACGCCGTGAACCATACGCCATGAACTACCGCATCCTGTTGGTGGAAGACGAAGGCCTGGTCCGGTTGACCCTGGCGGAGACCCTGGAGGACGCCGGCTACCTGGTGACCGAGGCGATCAGCGGCGACGCCGCGCATCTGTTGCTGGAAGACATCGGCTGCTTCGACGTGTTGCTGACCGACATCCAGATGCCGGGCGCCGCGGATGGCATCGCCGTGGCGCGGCGGTTCCACCAGCTGCATCCCAACTCGCCCGTGGTGTTCATGACGGGGCGGCCCGACATCCTCAGCCGCATGGGCCAGTTGTCGCCGGGGGAGGCGCTGCTGTGCAAGCCGTTCCGTCCCGGCGAGATGTTGGCCGCGTTGGCCGCGCTGCTGCCGAAATCCGCTTAGACCGGTCATTGCAAGCCGCCGCTTGGCAGTGTGGCAATCCAGGGCCGCGCGACAGAAGTTTTCCGCGTGGCCCTAGGTTGCCGCGTCGCAAGCGCTCTTCGCAATGGCGGGTGCGCTACGCCTGCTTGGCCTCAATCAGGCCGCGGCGGATGGCGCGGCCACGCTCGATAGTCTCCTCGATGTAGGCGCCGTCGCCCCAGCGCACCGCCCGCGCCATCGCCTGGGCGTCCTCGGTGAAGCGGGCCAGCATCTCCAGCAGCGCCTCGCGGTTGTTCAGGAAGATGTCGCGCCACATCACGGGGTCGGAGGCGGCGATGCGGGTGAAGTCGCGGAACCCGGCGGCGGCGAACTTCGTCACCTGCTTGCGGCTCTCGTCGGCCAGGTCGTCGGCGGTGCCGCAGATGGTGAAGGCGATCAGGTGCGGCAGGTGGCTGACGATGGCGACCACCCGGTCGTGATGCGCCGGGTCCATCACCTCGATCGACGCGCCGCAACGTCGCCACAGCTCGGCGACGCGCTCGACGGCATCCGCGTCGGTGCCGGGAGCCGGCGCGATCAGGCACCAGCGGCCGTCGAACATGGCGCCGAAGCCGGCGTCCGGGCCGGAATACTCCGTGCCCGCCATCGGGTGCGCCGGCACCAGGTGGACGCCCGGCGGCAGCGCGGCGAGGTCGCGGATCACCGACTGCTTGGTCGACCCCGTGTCGGTGACGATGGCGCCGGGCGCCAGATGCGGGGCGATGACGGCGGCGATGCCGGCATAGGCGCCGACGGGCACGCACAGCATCACGCAGTCCGCGCCCGCCACGGCCCGGGCCAGGTCCGGCTCCACCACGTCGGCGATCCCGAGCGCGCGCACGCGATCCAGCACGTGGCCGCTGCCGTCATGGGCGACGATGGCGGCGGCGACCCTGCCGTCGCGGCGGGCGGCGCGTGCCACCGAGCTGCCGACCAGGCCCATGCCGATCAGCGCGAGGCGCTGGAACAGGAACTCAGCCATTCATGTGCTCGGCGAGAATTTCGATGACCAGGCTGCATTCCTCCGCCGTGCCGACAGTGATGCGCAGGCAGTTCGGCAGGCCGTAGTTGCGCACCCCGCGCACGATCACGCCGCGCGCGCGCAGGGCAGCGTCGGCGGCAGCGGCCAGCTCCGGGGCGCCGAAATCCGCCAGCACGAAGTTGGCCACGCTTGGCCAGACATGGATGCCCAGCGCCCGCAGCCCCGCCGTCAGCCGCTCGCGCTGCGTCGTGTTGTGGGCGCGGCCGACCTCGACCCACACGGGGTCGGCCAGCGCCGCCACCGCCGCGTCCTGCGCCGGCTGGCTGACGTTGAACGGCCCGCGCACGCGGTTCAGCACGTCGGCGATGGCGGCGGGGGCATAGCACCAGCCCACCCGCATGCCGCCCATGCCGTAGATCTTGCTGAAGGTGCGGGTCATCACCGTGTTGTCGCCGGCGTCCACCAGCGATGCCCCGGCGTCGTAGTCCGGCTGGTCGACATACTCGGCATAGGCGGCGTCGAGCACCAGCATAACCTCGGGCGGCAGCCGGGCGCGCAGCCGCTCGACCTCGGCATGCGCCACCATGCTGCCGGTCGGATTGTTGGGGTTGGCCAGGAACACGATGCGCGTCCTGGGCGAGACGGCGGCGAGCATGGCGTCCACGTCGGCGACCAAATCCGGCTCCGCCACCTTCACCACCCGGGCGCCGACGGCGGTGCCGACGATATCGTAGATGCTGAAGCCGTGCGCGCTCATGACGATCTCGTCGCCGGGTTCCACGTAGGAGGTGATCAGCAGGGTCAGCAGCTCGTCCGACCCGGCGCCGCAGACGATG
>CAXSFF010000857.1:0-2491 GCA_964236035.1 uncultured Acetobacteraceae bacterium | reverse complement strand
GGCGGTGATGTAGCAGAGGAACAGGAACGGCACGAGCCGCCACATCACCTTGCCATAGACCCGGCCCTCCTCGTCGGCGTCGCCCACAACGACATCCGCGACCGCTTGGGACATGCCCGCCCTCCCCCTGCGCATCCCCGCTGCTTCTGTGTTCGTGGGAACACGGCCCGGGTCGGCGTTCCGTCATCGTGTTTCGCTGCGGGAGCCGCTGTCAACCGCCGCCGCGAGAGCCGCATCATCTACAGACGACGATCCGATCAGACCACGTTGCCAGAGGCCGAGGCCGTTTCCGTCGCAACGGAAGCCGACGCCGCCTGCGTCGCCACCGCGGCCGTCGCCGTGACATGCCCGCTCAGCTCCGCGCCGGCGTCGCGCGGCAGCCGGGCGCAGGCAGGGGCCGCCAGCATCGCCACGGCGGCGACCGCCAGGAACGCGGCGCTGAAATCGGTATCGAGCGGCTGCGCATGCCCGGTGACCGCCAGCGAGGCCGCCAGCGCCGCCGCCGCGACGCAGATGCCCAGCGTCAGCATCAACTGCTGCACCGTCGTGTAGAAGCTGGTGGCGGAACTCATCTCGCTGCGCGGGATCTCGGCATAGGCGATCGTGTTGTAGGCGGTGAACTGCAACGACTGGAAGAAGCCGCCGACCAGCAGCACGCCATACAGCACGAAGGTCGGCCAGCTCGGGCGGAAGGCGCTGACCACCGCCAGGAACACGGTCGAGGTGAACCCGTTCCAGATCATCACGTTGCGGAAGCCCCACCGCCGCAGCATCGGCCTGGCGGCGAGCTTCATCGCCATCGACCCGGCGGAGCTGGCGAAGGTGATCAGCCCGCTCTGCGCCGCCGACATGCCGAACCCCAGCTGCAGGAACATCGGCAGCAGGAACGGCATCGCGCCGACGCCGACCCGGGTGAAGGCGCCGCCGATCACCGACAGCCGAAACGTCGCCCACCGCAGCAGCCGGAAATCCAGCACCGGCTGCGGATGGGAGCGGGCATGGCGCACGTACAGCCAGCCGCTCAGCAGCCCGATCGCGACGATCCCCGCCGTGAGCGGCGGGCCGATCACGCCGCGGGTCGCCATCTCCAGCCCGAACATCAGGCAGGACAGCGACACCCCGCTGAGCAGCAGCCCAAGTCCGTCAAACAGCACGGGGCCCGCCTCGCGCACGTCGCGGATGTAGCGGCTGACCAGCACCATCCCGAGCACGCCGATCGGCACGTTGATGTAGAAGATCCAGCGCCAGGATAAATAGGTGACGATGAAGCCGCCCACCGGCGGCCCGACGATCGGCCCCATCAGCGCCGGCACCATCAACCAGGACATCGCCGTCACCAGCTCGCTCTTGTCCACCGTGCGCAGCAGCACCAGCCGCCCGACCGGCACCATCATGGCGCCGCCGATCCCCTGCAGGATGCGCGCCAGCACCAGGAAGCCGAGGCTGTCCGCCTGCCCGCACAGGATGGAGCCGACCGTGAACAGCGCGATCGCGGCGCGGAACACGGTGCGGGTGCCGAAGCGGTCGGCGGCCTTGCCGCTGATCGGGATGAACACGGCGAGGCTCAGCAGGTACGCCGTCAGCGCGACGTTCATCTCCAGCGGCGCCACGCCGAAGCTGCGCGCCATGGTGGGCAGGGCGGTGGACAGCACGGTGCCGTCGAGCTGCTCCATGAACAGCGCGCTGGCGACGATCAGGGCGGTGAAGCGGATGCTGACATGGGCCAGGCGGTCCTCGGAACGTGCTTGCTGCCTGGCCCGGATGCGGCGGCGCAGCCGGGTGTTGAAGGCGGCGCGGATGATGGTCGGCAGCGGCATGCCCGTTCAATCGCCCGAACGGAGGCCGCCGTATAGGCCAAGATCACGCGTGGCGGAGGCGCCGTCGATCACGGCAGGGCATTCGTGTTCCATGGCTGGCATGGGCTAACGTGCGGCATGACCCTGTTTCCGCTTCAGCGACACGGCTCCGACCGGTGAGCCGCGAATATCCGGCGCGGCCGATCGTGGGCATCGGCGCCGTCATCCTGAAACCCGACGCCGTGCTGCTGGTCCGCCGTGGCCGCGAGCCGGCACTGGGAAGCTGGAGCCTGCCGGGCGGCGCGCAACGGATCGGCGAGACAGCCGAGGCCGCCGCCCGGCGCGAACTGTTCGAGGAAACTGGGCTCGTGGTCGGCAACCTGGTGCTGGCCGGCGCGGTCGACAGCATCCATCCGGACCCGGATGGCCGCATCCGGTTCCATTACACCATCCTCGACTTCGCCGGGCTATGGCTGCAAGGCGACCCAACGCCAGGCGATGACGTCACCGACGCCGGCTTCGTGGCCTACGGCGACCTGGCGGGACTGGGGCTCTGGAGCGAAGGGCTGCGCATCATCGACGCCGCCCGCCGCCTGCTGCTCTAGCTGCGGCGGCGGCGCGAGTTGTTGGCGGCGGGCACGCTGGCGAGGGTCGCCGCCGCGCCGGCGCAGATCAGGCCGAGCGCCGCCGGGATC
>CAXSFF010000856.1:0-2493 GCA_964236035.1 uncultured Acetobacteraceae bacterium | reverse complement strand
AGGTGGGCGGGTGCAAGGCTGCGCTCCGGGTGAACACGCCAGGGTGGATTTCTTGGATGGGCGGGGCAAGGCCGATATGGCGCTGGAAGGTGCAGCGCCGGCCGGGCAGTCGGGGTGTTGAAACCTTCGCCCTGAGGGCGCATTGTATTCTGACAAGCGACAGATCGGCTGAGCCGTGCTTGGCGGCGACAGCGTTTTCCCACCCGGCAACGGGTCCACGCGCGATGCGGGATAGGGCGAAGGCCCAAGCGGGTGCCGAGAGACTACCCCACCTTCAAGCAACAAGGGCTGCCCTCGGGCAGCCCTTCTTTGTTCTACCGCCGGGGCGGGAAGCTGATGACCTCCCCGCGCATGGTCTTCATGGCCAGCACGCCGAACCGTATCTCGCCGGGCGGCCTGCCGCGGCTGCCGGCCGGCGCGGCGTAGGCGCTCTCCACGGTCATGTGGAGGTCCTGCCCGGCCACGCTGCTGCGCCGCAGGCTCAGGAACAGGGCATACTCCTGCCCGTCTGCCAGCCTCCCCCGCAAGGCATAGCGATAGTTGCGCTTCTCAGGGGTGAACTCCACCCTTGCCGCCGGAAGGCTGGCAACCATGCCGGGCAGATGGTCGCGTGACTGCTGCCACCGCACTACGTCGAACAGCCGCACGTCGCCGCGCTCGGTGACGTGCGGGGCGCCCGACGTGGCCGGGATACCTGGCGCGGCCACCGTGTAGGCATGGTGGCTGAACCTCACGTCGATTACCAGGTCTGGTCCGTCTGCCCCGATGCGGGGACAGAGCATCTGCGTCGGGGCGAGGTGCGCCAGGTCGAACTGGACACCCCCAAGGATGAATGGCGGTCGTTGCATGGCAGCGTCTCCGGTAAATGCGGGAACCACCGATGGCGCCCTGCGTGCCCCACGCCCATGATCTCTTGACCAGATGTGTGATGCGGGCGTGAACCCGCGCGTCCCGGGCTACGCCGCTTGCTTCCGTCGCAGGTCCCCCACCACCTGCCGCGACACGCCGACCCAGCGGACAGCTTGTGGATCGCCACCAACGGCAGTGTTATCGTTGCTCAACCATCAGGCGGTGCGACATGGCAGACGAAAAGAACCCACCGGCTGAACCGCCGAAGAGCGTAGAACCCAAGCCAGACACTCCGGTCCAGAAGCCGAAACCTGCGCCTGCTGCGCCGCATATGGTCAACGACCACTATCTAGACGCTGATAAGAAGAGCAAAACCCAGCTTGACGAAGGCTCAAGATAATAAGCTCCCTACGACCACGAGGATCAAAGATGGTAGGGGTGCGGCCACTAGGATCACTATCGCTGCGTTGAGGCGACGGCTCAGGCGGTCGCTTGCCACCTGTCCGCTTGTCAGCGTGGCGGCATGTGATTTGATGACCCATAATTGCATGTCGCGCACGTTTTGGCTCAGAACTTCCTGTTTGTAGCCTTCTTCCGGCTTCATACCTGGCGCACCGAACTTCGCACCCACCATGCCGGCGACGGCTAGTGCGCCCGATATTGTCCAGCATAACGAAGCGACAACGAAGGCCCAGGTGAACCAGGCGGGACGATCTGCGACGGGGTGAGTGATCAGCCAAGCCACTACGCCAGCCGAGGCGCTTGCCAGCGCTGACGCTTGCGCCAGCACTGTTCCCAACCGTGAAAACATCTGTCTAACGCCCTCGATCTGAGATTTGAGCGCGTCCTGCGTCAGGTCCAACAACAGTTTGATGTTTTCAGGATGGACGTAGCCATCCTGGGTTTCATCGTTTCCAAGCGCAAACTCGGGCCAAGCCGGCTGCGTCCCAACATTTTGCCATGCGCCGCCACTTTGGTTATACATGCCCATACTTTGACCAAGTGAAACAGGTTCATGCGGCCAAGCTGGCGCTGGGCATCGTGAACACCAGCCGCCGCACCTGGTCGGCGTCCAGCGTCTGCTGCTCCAGCAGCGCCGCCGCGACGTGCTGGACGGCATCCCAGCGTGTCTTCACGAGATCGCGGGCCTGCACTCGCCAGAGATGGGCAAGCAACTGCGCCTGCTCGGCGCTGCCGACGCACCGCAGGGCATAATCGGCCACAAGCTCCCGGTCGCCTGCGCCATGGTGGCTGCGGACGCTGCGAGGGTTGAACCGGCGCTGCGCCTCCACGCCGGCCATGGCCACCACGCCGCGGTGGTGCATCGGCCCCAGCTTCCGCACCGTGCACAGCAGCTTGACGTGCCCGGCGCTCTCCTTGTTCAGGGCGATGGTGACTTGCTTGAACGGCACGCCCCGCATCAGGGCCGCGACGGCATGGCCCGCCTCATGGCAGGCGTGGCGGCCAGGGCCGCGGGGCTGGGCTTGGCATCGGTCATGCGTGCCCCGCCACGTCGTCAAGTGCCGTGAACAGGTCGAGGGCGTGCAGCAGCGCCGTCCGCACCTTCACCTCGGGTTCCGGCCGCTGCGCCAGGATCAGGACGCTTTTGCCGGCCAGGATCAGTTCAACGGCATCGCTCATGAT
>CAXSFF010000855.1:0-2493 GCA_964236035.1 uncultured Acetobacteraceae bacterium | reverse complement strand
AAATCCTCGACGCGGGCGTGGCGCTCGCTGACATGGGTGAAGGCATCGGCGAAGCCGGAGCGCGCGGCGGTCTCCAGCATGACGTCCGGCAGATCGATCTTCGGCATCCGGGCCGAAATGGCCGATTGCAGGGCGATGAGGCTGGGCGGCCGTTCGAGTTTGTCGAGTGGGCTGAGCACCAACTCGTCACGGTCATTGCGGCGTTCGATCCGGGCGTCAGGATTGTTGGGCAGGTTGGCGGCCACTTGGCGCCAGGCGCGGTCCAACCTAGTAGTCAGGTCCCCGACCTCCGTCTCGGCATCCGGCGACCGGTCAAGCGAGCGGCAAACGGTCAGGCGCGCGGCATTCCAGGCCTCGCCACTCAGCAGCCCCTGGCGCGGGTCGGCGTAGCGAACGCCGGCTGGCACGAACACGTCGCGTCGCTTGAGCCCGGCGCGGAAGGCATCCAGGGCCGCAAAGATATAGGCGCGGCTGTCGGCAACGCGGCCGGCGTCGTCGAGAGCATGACGCCTCCAGGCAGCCTCCATGAATTGGGTCGGCGCATCCGCCATGTGCGATTGAGTCCAGTCCTTGACGCCGCGCAGGTAGTCGAGCGCCGCGACCACCGGCTGACCGGCCGGGGTCGATCCCAGCGAGGTCCGCTGCAGCAGGCCGGAGAACAGCATCCGCACCCGCCGCCAATGCGGCCGAAGTTCCTGGTAGCGCCGGTCATCAGGCTTGGTGACCAGGCTGTCGATGCTGGCCATGGCCGCCTGGATATCGACCAGGGCGATCTGCTCGAACAAAACGGCTTTCCAATTGGAGAGCGGCAGGTCGCCGCTGTCGTCGGCGACAACATGCTGGCCCACGTCGCGCAGCATGATGGCGGCGGCGTCGAGATCGCGCAGCGAACGCAGCCTGGATTTGCTGTGCGCCTCTTCAGCTTGGGCGAAGATGTCGGTTGCCAGGGCGTCAAACAGCTCGACCGCATCGTCGAGCGCCGTTGCCTCCAGGGTCTGGAACAAGGCCGCCAGTGTGGCGGTGCGCCGCGGTTCCTGAAGGGCTGCCAGGTTCGCAGGCTTGGCCGTGCGCGCGCTGCGCGCCAGTCGTCCCAGCGGAGCGGCGGGCAAGTCGGCGGCTGGCGCCAGACCCAGGCCGTGGCTGCGGATGGTGTCGATCCGCTCCAAATGCCGCAGCAATTCGGTTGGGGTGCGCCGCTTCGGCGCGGCACGGAGGTCATCGAGGGTGGCCAGCGCGTCGTCGTCCGCCGTGACCAGAGCAACCAGCTTCTCACGCTGCTCAGCGGTCAGGACCTGGGTCAGGCGCCGCCAAAGGCGCAGCGTGGCACGATGGCGCACGCGATTGATCAAGCGCTCGAGCGTGGAAACGCCGGGCAGCAGCACCTTGTGCGCCAGAAGCCAAGTGGTCGCCCGGTCGAACAACAGACCGGGGCGATCGTCTCCCGTCCAACACAGGACATAGAGCCAGCGGGTCAGCCGGAAGCCGGCGGCGGGATCCTCCTCGAGGTCACGGAACCCATACTGCTCGCGGATGGCCGCGGCATGTCGCCAGCGCTGCCGACCATCGCGATAGGCGTCCAGACAAGGCGGCTCCGCCTCGCCGAGCTGACGTGCCGTGGCCGCGATCACAGCGGGCGGCGTCTGCGTTGGATCATCCAGGAAGGCGCCCAGGAAGCGCGCCGTCCCCAGCTGGACAGCAAAACCAAGGCGGTTATGTGCGCCGCGCATCGTGCCGACCAACTCGCGGTCGGCAGCGTCGAGATGAAAGTGACGGGCGAGTTGCTCCGCATTGGGATCGCCCACGTATCGGCCGTAGCGGGCCAACTGCTCATCGGACAGAAAGCGGTTCGGCATGGCGTGCGGAACTCCGGACTTGTGCGTCAGTCCGGGCGTGGACCAAAGATCAGGCACTTACATGCTGCAAATATCCTATGCGGAATAGCCGCTTTATGCGATAAGTTTCGCACGCCTGCCGAGTGCCAGCCGTGAAGCTTGGCTACGCCCGTGTCTCGACCGAGGATCAGCGCCTGGACTTGCAACGCACTCGGCTGAAGGAAGGCGGATGCGGCAAGCTGTTCGAGGAGAAAATCTCCAGCGCCGCCCGGCAACGACCCGCGCTTGAGCAATTGCTCCAGGAGATTCGCGCCGACGACATCCTGGTCGTGACGCGCCTTGATCGCCTTGCTCGCTCCACTGCGGAGTTGCTGCGCATCGCCGAGGTGATCCGAGAGAAGAATGCAGGATTGCAGTCGCTTGAGGAGCCCTGGGCCGACACCACCACCCCTGCCGGGCGCATGGTCCTGACCATGTTTGCCGGTGTCGCGGAGTTCGAACGTGCCCTCATCCGGCATCGCACCGATGAAGGACGTCAGGCCGCCAAGCGGCGCGGCGTGTCATTCGGACGGCCGCAGAAGCTACGTCCCGATCAGAAGGCGCTCGCCCTTTCCCTGGTCCGCGAAGGCCGCTCTATCAGCGAAGTCGCCAGAACCTTCAA
>CAXSFF010000854.1:0-2497 GCA_964236035.1 uncultured Acetobacteraceae bacterium | reverse complement strand
TCGCCGCCCAGGCCGGCGCCGCCGGCACCCGCACGGTCACCGCCATCGTGTCCTCTCCTCTCGGCCGCGCCCGTGTCACCGCCGAAATCGCCGCCGCCGCCCTCGGGCTGCCGGTCGCCTTCGACCTGGACCTGCAGGAAGTCTGCTTCGGCGAGCAGGAGGGACAGCCCATGGGCGATTGGTACGACGGCTGGATCGCCGGCGACTACACCCCCGCCGGCGCCGAACCCTTCGCCGTGCTGCGCACACGCGTCGTGCCCGCGATCAACCGCGCCCTGGCGCAGCCCGGCCCGGTGCTGGTTGTGGCCCACGGCGCCCTGTTCCGCGCGGTGCGCTCCGCCATGGGCCTCGCCGTCAACGTCCGCACCCCGAACGGCCTGCCCATGTGGTGCGAACCGGGCGACGCAGGATGGACACTGACCGCGGTGTCGTGAAGTGAATCCCTGCATGAGGCGCTGCCCCGACATCGCAGAACAAGGCGACCGCATGTCGGGGCTTCCACCCGCGCCATCCGCGTCCACGACCTGGCAGCGCTGCGGTGCCCTGGTCCACGCACGCCGCCTCGTCCGCCGTGACAGATACCCGGCGGCCAGCTCGTTCGCGGCGACGCCTGCAACCTTGAATGCCTGGATCCCGCTGTCACGCCGACCACGGCGCGTCAGCCCGACGAAGGCGCCAGGAACTGTTCCGACCCGAGAACGCCGCAGTCGCCATCTCCCCTCGGGGCGGCGGCCTATGTGTCCCGCATGACCGGGCGCAGCTGCTCGAGCGAGGCAAGCAGGGCCTGCGCCCAGCTCTGGTAGGAGCTGCCGCGCTCGGCAGCGATGGAAACGATGCGTTCGGCCGCGGAGATCGCGTAGGGATGGATCTGCAGCAGCTCCGCATAGGCATCCAGCGCCGGCTCGGCCTCGTCGAGCATCTCATGGCACTGGCCGAGGTTGAACAGCGCGATCTCGCTGGAGGGTGGGCCAAGGCGGTGGGCTTCGCGGTAGGCCTGTGCTGCCTCGGCAAACCGCTCCAGGGAGATCAGCGCCTCGCCGAGATGCAGCCAGGCCCGGGAGTCCAGCGGGCCGGCGGCGACCAGCTGGCGGGCACGCTGCTCCACCAGCGCGGGGTCACCCAGAACCTGCGCCTCGCGGACCCGGCTTTCCAGCACCGGCCACAGGATCTCGGCCGCGGCAAGGCGCTCGGCCTCGCTGGCCGGAACGAGGCCCCGGGCGAGGGACTCGGCGCGGTCCATGTCATCGGTCATGCCATGCAGGTCGCCGTTCAGCATCGGCAGGAAGGCGCGAACGCGATGGAAGCGGCTCCAGAGATGGTCTGCCTCGAAGCGGGACAGGCGGGAGGGCCGCGCACTCGACCAGATGGTAGTGGACCTGCACGGCGTTGGCCGCGAGTGCGGCATCGGGACGAAATTTGGTGTGGTCGAGGACCAGATGGTAGCTCGCGGTGACAGCGGCAACTGAGCCCACGGGAAGCGACGGCAGCAGCGCACCGAACAGCTGGGCAAAGACATGATCCCCGCGATCCAGCGCTAGGCTGGCGGCGGCGAGGGCGTTTGTAACCCGGAGCGCAGCGAGCGTGTCGGCATCACCGGCCGGCACGGGGCGGTGTGCAAGGCTGTCGATCAGGGCGTGGAAGCAGAGACGGTGCAGCAGCCAGACGAGACGCTCGCGCGCGTCCAGCGGCAACGCCTCGCATCGTGCGACGCCCTCGCACAACCTCGCCCAGCGCTCCGTGCGCCGGCGGGCCGGCACTTCGTCGGGTGCGACAAGGGCCACGGTGACATCGGCACCAGCCGCGGCAAGCGCGACCTTGACCCGGTAGCTGGTCGGAACGAGGCTGTTGAAGCGGGGTACAGGGATCTGCTCGGCGAAACTGCGCCAGGCAAGCTCGATGCCCCAGGGAATGATGCAGCCCTGCCCGGTCGGCCGCGCCAGATCGATCCAGCCCTGATTCAGCCAAGCCCGAAACGGCAACGGAACGGGCAGCCCATCCGGCTGCCCACTCATGCTACCACATGACAGGCACGAGTGCGGAAAGCTTCAGGGTCTCGAGACGCTTGATGCTCTTCGTCATGGACAACCTTCCTGGTTTCAGCGGCGCAACCGCAGGCTGCTGTCTGCAGCCTGCAAGAACTATTAGAGCAAGCCTGACGACACAAGATAAAAGCGGGAAGATTCAAAAATACACAGTGAGTTCAGATACTTAAAGTTTTCAGAGAAGACAGTGTAATCGCTGCTGACATATCACCCACCAGTTGTGGTCGTGAAAGGGCCCGTCCAAGTCAGGGGTTTATCGGTCAATGGCGTCGGGTCTGCTGGCCTATGCGATGACAAGCGATCCGGAACAGCAGGACAGCGAACGCCTGGGCATCGGCAGAATGCCGGGGCGGCGTTCCTGCCGGCACCAGTTGCAACGCCCTCCTCACCCGCCCGCCTTCGTCTCCCGTTCCGTGATCTGCCGCCCGAACAGGCTCCCCACCAGGTCCGCCAGC
>CAXSFF010000853.1:0-2497 GCA_964236035.1 uncultured Acetobacteraceae bacterium | reverse complement strand
GTGGCATCGTCCACCTCCACCCGCATACGCGTCGTGCCGCTCACCGCTGGTCAGCCGCGCCGGAGGGTGCCTTGTCCTGTGTCACCATGACCTTCCCGGCTCTGCCGCCACACAGCTTGCGTCGGGCTGCCCGCTGCACACGCTCCGACGCATGTCCTCGTTTGCCAGAATGACACACTCGCCACCAAGCTCGGGAGAATGACCTCTCTCCCACCCCGCTTCGTCAGCTACCTGCACGTTTCCACGGACGGCCAGGAGCGCTTCGGCCTCGGCCTTGAGGCGCAGCGCCAGGCTGTGGCCGCCCACGTCGCCCAGGCCAGGGGCGAACTGGTGGCAGAATTCCAGGAGGTGGAGAGCGGCAGGCGTGCCGATCGGCCGCAGCTCGCCGTGGCGCTCGCTGCCTGCCGCACCCGTCGCGCTATGCTGGTCATCGCCAAGCTCGACCGGCTGGCCCGCAACGCGTGCTTCCTGCTGCCCGTGGTGGAAGGCAGCGGCGAGGCCGGCGTGGTGTTCTGCGACCTGCCCACGGTGCCGGCCGGGCCTGTCGGCAGGTTCCTGGTCACGCAGATGGCGACGGTGGCGGAACTGGAGGCCGGGCTGATCAGCCAGCGCACGCGCGCAGCCCTGCGGTAACCAAGGCGCGAGGGGTGAAGCTGGGCAACCCCCGCCTGGTGCCGGCGACGCCGGCTATGGCCGCGGTGGCGCGGCAGGCGCGCAGCCGCCAGGTGGCGGAGCGGACGACCGACGTGCTGGTCGTGCTGCGCCAGGTGCAGGCGGGAGGGGCGAGCAGCCTGAGGACGATCGCGGCGGCGTTGCATGAGCACGGCGTGCTCACCCCGGCCGGCAAGGTGCAGTGGTCGGCAAGCCAGGTGCGGCGATTGCTGGTCCGTGCCGAGGCAGCAAACTGCCAGCTTACTCTGCCATGACTGACAGCGCCCGCACCGGCTGTATCGCCGCGCTCGGCTATGACGCCTGTGCAGTCTCGGCCAGTGCCGCGCTCCAGACCTGCTGGATCTCGGCGAACGAAGTGGGGATCTCCGCGGGCAGGACAGCCCGGATCGTGGGAACCGTCATGACCTGCTGATGGCTGTCTGAGACGCCTGCAAGCTCGTCGATGCGCCACGAGCCATCGCCTGGCTGCCTGTTGCAGATCAAGGTCACGTTGCGGAACTTGGCACTGAAGGAAACCGTGACGCTCTGGACCTGCTGACCGGCGGACAGGAGAACCACGACGCGATCCCAGTCGCCCCCTTGGTTGTCGAATTCGACGCTCGTCAGGCGCGACGGCGAGCCTGCGTCCTTTCTCTCGAAGCGGCGCGATCCCCTGAGGCTGCCATCCGGTGCGAAGACCTTCTCCACGAAGGACCCGCAGAACAGGTCGCTTGTTGTGCTCTGCTTCAGCCCGTTGGGCAGGTAGTGCCGGACGATCGTGGGGGTATAGCCAGGACACGCTTCGCGCGCCGGCAGGGTGTCCGTGACGACGTAGGAGCCATCGGACTTTGTGGCAGTGGTGCTGTCCGGGGCTGACAGATCAGCAGCAAAGGCGCTGACGGAAAGGAGAGCTGCAGCAATCGTCACCGGAAAGCCTACGAAGCGCCTGAGCATCACGAAGACTTTAATGTGTCCATCCAGTAGGACGGGGCAGTTTCTGCTTGCTGCACAGTTCGCGCCACAATCGTCTATGAGATATTAACGCTCTCAGCGTCGTGATTATTTGATGCGTTGCAGCAAACAGATTTAGATCGCCACAAATGTCTGTGGAGTCTGAGATGATACTCGGGAGACTGTGCATGATTGGCAAGAAGTGCATAGAGGAGCGACGACGAGCGTAGTAGCCACCGGGAGGTATGGCGGTGACTGAGGATGGGACTGTGGATGTGTCGTTCTTCGTGACCGGTGTCGAACGTGTCCATGGACGCGGCGAGCTGGTCGCGCTGGCGATCGTGGAGCTGACGCTGCACGGCATCTCGATGACGCTGCAGGGCACCCAGGTGTGCCACATGGCGGGCAACCGGATCACGGTGATGCTGCCTGCGTTCAAGCATCCACGCGACGGAATGATGCGGACCGCGATCGTGCTACCCAAGGAACTGGGCGACGCGATCAGGGCTGCGGTGGCCGACGCCTACGACACGTTAGAGCGTCCAACATTGCTGCCCGGCGACGCGGGGGGGGGGGCAACATCGCTCAGCACGCGCTAGGCGCATGGCTGAGAGTGGCCAGGTCGCACAAGTGGCGATTATACAAGGGTGTGCGGAACACTCGGTTATCAATGTGCGAGCGTTTGGCGTGCTGACATTTCGCACACTGTATGTCCGCTACTCGCCTGCCGCCGCCTTGGCTCGCTTGCTGCCGAGGCCGATCGACTTGGCAAGGGCAGAGCGCCTGGCGGCGTAGCTGGGCGCCACCATCGGGTAGTCAGGCGGCAGACCCCAGCGCTCCCGGTAGGCCTGCGGCGTCATGCCGTAGGACGCCATCAGGTGGCGCTTGAGCAGCT
>CAXSFF010000852.1:0-2498 GCA_964236035.1 uncultured Acetobacteraceae bacterium | reverse complement strand
TGGCGTGGCCTACTTCTCTATTCCCCTTGTGCTCACCATCGTTGCCCGACAACGCCGTGATCTCGTGTTCCGGCCTTTGTTCTGGCTTTTCGCAGCGTTTATCCTGTTGTGCGGAGCAACGCATTTTTTGGACATTGCTACGCTATGGGTGCCGCTTTACGGAGTGGAAGCGGTGCTCAAGGTCGCCACCGCGACGGTTTCCATTATCACCGCGGTGGCGCTGTGGGGACTCCTGCCGCAGGTGCTTGCCCTGCCGTCACCAGCGCAACTCGCGGCGGCCAATGCGGCGTTGCGAGACAGCGAGGAGCGGCTGCATCAGGCGCAGAAGATGGAAGCGGTCGGACAACTGACCGGTGGCATCGCTCACGATATCAACAATATGCTGCAGGGTATTGCCGGCAGTCTCGATTTGATGCAGCTCCGGATCACGCAGAATCGAACGGGGGAGCTTGCGCGTTACATCCCCATGGCGCGACGAGCGGTGGACAGCGCCGCGGCCCTGGCGCACCGAATGCTGGCCTTTGCCCGCCGCCAGACCCTGGTGCCGCAGCCGGTCGAGCCTGACAAGCTGGTGCAGGGCATGGAGGAGCTGATCCGGCGCTCGGTCACGCCGATGATCGACGTGGTGTTCGAGTTGCACGATGGGGTGTGGTGGGCGCTGTGCGATGAAAACCAGTTGGAAAGCGCTTTGCTCAACCTCGCCATCAATGCGCGCGATGCGATGCCGGACGGCGGCACGTTAACGATTGCGACAGCAGACAGAATGATGACGCACGCTGATTTGCGCGTGCAGGACGAGGCCAAGCCGGGGCCCTATGTCGAGATCTCGGTGTCCGATACTGGGATAGGGATGAGCGCAAGCCTGATGGACCGGGTTTTTGAGCCGTTCTTCACCACCAAACCCGTGGGTCAGGGATCGGGCCTCGGCTTGTCCCAGGTTTATGGCTTCGTTCGCCAATCGGGTGGTTTCGTTCGACTGGAAAGCGCGCCGGGACGCGGCACGACGGTACGGCTGTATCTGCCGCGACATATTGAGGCGGAAGACAAACCGGCGGCAGAGGCGGCCGACGAGCCGCCCAAGGCTTCGGGCGCCGAGACGTCCATTGGGACCGTGCTGGTGGTCGATGACGAAGAAACCGTGCGCTTCCTGATTGCGGAGGCGCTGCG
The DNA here is from genome assembly GCA_964236035.1 of uncultured Acetobacteraceae bacterium. Classification (GTDB taxonomy): domain Bacteria; phylum Pseudomonadota; class Alphaproteobacteria; order Acetobacterales; family Acetobacteraceae; genus CAXSFF01. The sequence continues at coordinate 1,331 of CAXSFF010000852.1, read as the reverse complement.
GGACCAGGGATGTAGGGTGCTGGAAGCCGAAGACGGCCTCAAAGGACTGCAAGTCCTGCAATCGGAGGAGCGGATCGACCTGCTATTGACCGACGTCGGCCTGCCCGGTCTGAACGGGCGCCAGCTTGCGGAAGCCGCTCGGCAGGCACGGCCACGGTTGCCGGTGATGCTGATCACCGGGTATGCCGGCAGCGCAATGGAGGACACGGCCCTGCCGCACGGCATGGAGGTAATGCGCAAGCCGTTTCCAATCCATGTGTTGGCGGCTCGGGTTCGAACATTGCTGGCGAAGCATCTGGTTGTCTGATGCCAGTCGGCGCTCACGCCGACCGTTACAAGAGTCTTGATTTCGCGCTCCGCTGACCACCAACCCGGCGCGCGTGCCAGTCAACGCAAGCGTCGCCCAATACGACTTGATGGGGTAGCGGGCCGGCATAGGCGGGAACGTGCTGGCTGCCCAGCCGGGCGGCATGGTTCAATCCGTGGGGTGGCTCAGCTCGACGGCGTCGTGGGGGCTGTCACCGGTTGATGTGCCCCGAGGAAGGCGTGCATGTGGCGCAGCGCCTGGGAAATCTGCTCCGGGGACTCCTTCCAGGGATACAGGCTTACCTCGGCCTTCGGCGCGAGACGCGCCGACTCCATGGCCACTGCGTACGGGTGCGCCGGGATGTCGTCCGGCAGTACCAGTATGGGCGTCTGGCAGGCGCGCACGAAATCGCGCGTCACGGTGAAAACGAAGTCGGCGTTGGCGCGGTACATCGTGTTCAGGAAGGCGTCGACCATCGCCATCGTGATGTCAGGCCGGCGGTCGCACAGAGCCGGACCCCAGCCGGTGATGTTGTTGGCGTAGAAGAGGTCAGGCATCTCCGGACGGAAGCCGCTGGGCTGCGCCAGCACGGCGGCGACGATGCGCTCGGGCGCCCGCCGCAACAAGTTCCAGATGAAGGGGCCGCCGATGCAGAAGCCCATCACCAGGAACTGCTTGATGCCGAGGTGATCCATCAGGCCAAGCTGGTCGTCGGCGTAGGCGTCCCAGGGCCGGTCGATCTCCAGCGGGCCCGAGGACTGGCCGCCGTTGGCGTTGCGCAGGTCCATGGTGATGCAGCGGTACTCGTCCTTGAACACCTCCATCGCGTTGAACGGCGCGAAGCCGGTAAGGAAGGAGATGTTCGAGTTCAAACCCCCGCCGGGGATGAGCAACAACGGAAAGCCGGAGCCGGCCTCTTCATAGTGGATGCGGACGTCGCCTTTTTCGTAGAACGGCATGACGGTTTCTCCTTCCCCAGCGTGGCATTATGCATACGCGCGCACGTCCGGACTAGAGTTTTTCC
>CAXSFF010000851.1:0-2503 GCA_964236035.1 uncultured Acetobacteraceae bacterium | reverse complement strand
CCAGCCAGCGACGCCTGATCTGGCCCGTCCCTTGCGGCCAGCAGGGCCGCCAACTCATCCAGGGAAGGGGATATCGCCCCGATCCGTGCACTAGCCAGGAGGTCCGACGTCGCCATGCAAACGAACAGGCCATCCATCGCGGCGCGCACGGACCCGGTGTGGAAGCGCCAGTAGGCGCCCTCGCCCAACGCTTGGTCGATGGCGGGGTCCAGTGCCGCCAACTGCCCCATCTCGGCCGTCGTCCCGCGGCCGGGCTTGCCGCCTGCGGACAGCACGGCGCAAAGATCGGACACTGCCAATTGGGCGAGCTCGCGCATCGTGCGGGACAGCTTGCGCCGACTGGCGCCGAAGTCGGTCAACGACATCACCGTTGTCCCGCAGGCGACGCCGATCAGGATCTCGGTCGCCCTCGCAAGCGCAATGGCGAACGTTTGGTCGGGCGCGGTGACTGCGTCGGCGGCGATGATCGCAGCGGTGTAGCCGGCCAGGGCCGCGCCATAAGCGGAGAAGTTGCCGAGACGGCTACCAGCGAAGCAGCACAGGGCGCACCAGCTGGCCAGACATAGGCTGAAACCGACCCGGTCCTGGGGGAAACACGCCACCATCGCCACGATCGCCACGACGCCGACGAGGGTGCCCACGCCACGGAAGAACCCCTTGCGGAGCGTCGAGCCCAGGATCGGCTGGCACACCAAGGCGGCCGACGTGGCGGCCCAGTAGGCGTTTTCCAGCTCGAACGTGAACGCCAGCCAGAGTGCCAAGCAAACCGCCGTCGCGAACCGCAGCCCGTAGAGGATGTTGGCGAGGAGGGCGGGCATGGTTCAGTTCCAGGCCGGCGAGGCCGCTCTACGTCTCGAGGGTCCTGTCAATGCCGGAGTTCCCCTCGGGCCCGACCAACGTTGCCGGACCAGGTCGCGACAACGGACCCCAACAGCAAGCTGCCCCACATCGGCGCTTGCCAAGCCCAAGCCCGTGCGCCCGGCTTGCCGCACAACGTTTGGCCGATGTCGAAGAAAACGGCGCAGCCAGATGAGTGACGTGAGGAAATGTTCAGGACCAGTGCCATTGCTTCAACAGTCGTGTCACCAGCCGCCACTTCGGTTCAGGTGAGCGGGCGCAACCCGTGCGGCCGAAGCCGCGGTCCTGGATGAGTAAGCCGGACGCTTTACGTTCAGCGAACGAGTGGCCGATGCTGCTCATCCTGCTGCGGTTAGCTTGCCGAGCATATCGGTTAACTTCACGTTGTCGCTGTAGTCGACTGGGCACGTTATGATCGTGACCCCGTCCGACGACAAGGCCTCATGCAGCGCTGGGAGCAATTCGTCAGCGCGGCTAATGCGTATCCCCTTAGCGCCAAAGCTCTGTGCATAGGCGACGAAATCCGGGTTGGTGAAGTCGACGTGCTCGTGCTCGTGCAGTTCGAGGTCCATCTTCCACTTGATCAGCCCGTAGGACTTATCATCCCAGATGAGTACCGCCAACGGGATCTTTTCCCGCAGCGCGGTCTCGATCTCCTGGCTGTTCATCAGGAAGGCGGCGTCGCCCATGGAGGCCAGGACTCGGCGCTCCGGAAAGGCGAGCTTTGCGGCCATGGCGCCCGGCAAAGCGAAGGCCATGGTCGAGAGGCCGTTGGAGATGATGCAGGTGTTGGGCGCCCGGGTTGGATAAAGCCTGGCCATCCACATCTTAGCCGCCCCTGTATCGGCCAAGACGATGTCCTGATCGCCGAGTGCCTGCCTTATGTCGGCGACCACCCGCGCGGGCTTGAGCGGGAACGAGTCGTCGGCTGCCCCGCATTCCAGCTCCTTGTCATGCATACGGCGCGCCCGCGTCGCCGCTTCTGAAATCGCTTGGCGGCGCGTCACCATGGGCGCCAGCGCGTCGAGTGCCGCGGCGATGTCGCCGATGAGGTTCAGCTTGGGCTGGTAGCACTTGTCAGTGTCCTGGACGAACTCGTGCAGGTGGATGACCGTCTTGTCCCGCTGCGAGTTGATTTTGACTGGGTCGAACTCCTGGACCTCGTAACCGATGGCGAAGATCAGGTCGGCCGCGTCGAAGCTGAAGTTCTCGTAGTCGTGTGCCATGAAACCGACCGTGCCGATGGCGTTGGCGTGATCGGCCGGGATCACCCCCTTGCCATGGAAGGTCACCGCGACGGGAAGGCCGCTCGCCTCCGCGAACCGGCACAGCGCATCCGATGCGCCGCCACGGGCTACGCCGTGCCCGGCGAGCAGGATCGGATGGGCCGCGGTGCCGATCATGGCTGCCGCTTTTCTCAGCCCAGCGTCGTCAACAAGGGAGCGGAAGCGAGGGGCGGAGCGCAGCGGCGGGGCCAGGGCAGCGCCGTCGAGTTGCTCGATGTCCTCCGGCACGGCGAGGAACACGGCGCCAGGCCGGCCGCCCTGGGCGAGGTCGAAAGCCTTGCGCACCATCTCGGGCAGGGCGGCTGGCGACAGCACCGTGTCCGACCATTTGGTGACTGGCCGGAACATGGCCGCCAGGT
>CAXSFF010000850.1:0-2506 GCA_964236035.1 uncultured Acetobacteraceae bacterium | reverse complement strand
GTGCCGCGCCCACACGCGGCGCAGCACGGCCACCTCCGGCAACGCCGCTGCGTCCAGCGGCGCGCCCGCGCGGCCCAAAGCATCCAGCAGCACGAAGCCATCCGTCCCGACCTGGGCGGCGTAGGCCTCGCGCTTGGGAGGGGTGTCAGGCAGGCGCATGTCCTCGACCCGGCGGTCGTAGCGCTCGTGCCAGTCCGAGGGTGCGATGGCGCGCAGCCAGTCGGGCGCTGCAACGGCGATGGCGTTCAGCGCCGCCCGCAGCGTCTCGCCCACCAGTTCCAGCCGGTTCAGGGTCCGCACGGCGGCGAGCACGTGCGTGCTGTCCGTGCGGCTCCGGCTCCGGGCCTTCAGCAGCCCATCCTCGCGGGCAACGTCCAGCAGCCGCCCGGTGGCCTCATGCTGGAGCAAGCGCCCGCGGAACTTGCACAGGACGGAGAAGTCAAAGCCGGCATCGGCCAGGTCGAGGGCAAGCAGGTATTTCCAGTTGATCCGGCCCCGGACGGCGTCGGGCGCCTGACGGTCGCTCAAGCCCTCGCGGAACTGCATGAGCGTCACCAGGGCGAGGCGCCACGGCGCATAGGCGGGCTGGCCGAGCTTGGGGTAGAGGTCGGCAAAGTCGGCGTCGCCGAACACGGCCCCGAGCTCGTCACGCAGGAGCACATACGGGTTGCCGCGCCGGAACGCGGCGCGCGCGATGCGGGCGGTGTCGTCGGGCACGGACGGGAGCGGCTGCGACGGGAGCAACATGGGCGGCCTCCAGGGCGGAAGCCAACCAAACGCCGCCCCTGGCCCAAACGCTCCGGACTTCGCCAACAGTGTCTGGTTGTCTGATGAAGTAATACAGCTGCCAACGCCGGTTCGTGTTGGGCTTCACCGGGGGTTGCTCTGGAAGGTTGTTGCCCGTCGCCAGCGTCTGATTCCGCCCCAGGAAACTGCCTTGTTCAGGGGCAACGATCAGGTAGGAACGAAATGGGACCGGCCATCGCTGCGTCGAGAAGGGCAGGAGTGGAGCCGGAGCTGAGCGCGAACTGGGCGCCGGCGTCCACAGCCCGATTCAGGGCGTCCGGCGTCAGCACGGTGCCGATGCCGATGACCGCCTCTGGCACGCCACGGTTGATCGCCATCGCAGCCGCCAGCCCGACCTCCGTCCGCAAGTTGACCTCCAGCAGGCGCACGCCGCCCGCCACCAGCGCGCGGGCCAGCGGCACGGCGTCCGCTAGATTGTGGATCGTGATGACCGGGATCACGCGGCCTATGGCGAGCAGCGTCGCGAGCTGCTCCTGGCGGGACGAGGCTGCTCTCATGATGCAAGCTCGTGAGGCATCGCCGTCGAGGGCGGCATGGCAGACCGTGGAATGATGGCGCCTGGATAGCCTACGACCACGCCAGCCAGCTCGTGTCCAGCGCGTGCGGCTGCTTCCGGCGGGGCGCCGCGTAGCCGGGCGGCCAGGTAGGCGGCGGCGAAGCTGTCGCCGGCAGCGGTCGTGTCCACGACGCGCGCTGCCGGGAGGGCCAGAACGTTCAGTTCGGTGCCGCCATGCCTCACGCGGGATGCCGGATGGCTCAGCCTCAGTACGACCTCTGCGTTCGGAGCATGGCGCAGCGACGCCGCTTCGGCATCTTCCCCAAACACCAGTGCCAGGTCCTCGATGGACGCAAGCACAATGTCCGAGGCGGCGAGCGCCCTCGCATACAGGGCTTGGGCAAGCGCGCGGTCGGGCCAGCCGCGTGGGCGGAAGTTGGTGTCGAACACTACGCAGGCGCCGCGCTCCCGAGCACGGCCAAGCGCCTGGAACAGCAGTGACCGGGACGCCTCGGGGTAGATCGACAGGGTAATGCCTGAAAGGTAGAGGACGTCGAACGCATCAAGCATCCGGATATCGAAGTGATCAAACAGGTGCCGTGCTGCCGCGCTGTCGCGCCAGTACAGGAACCGCCGTTCGCCGAACCGGTCTGTCTGTATGACGTACAAACCCGGGAGCTGGCCGGGAAGCCGTTGCACCAGTCTGGTTCCGATACCCTCTGCACGCCAAAGGGCGAGCATCTCATCGCTCCATGGGTCGTCGCCAAGCGCGGTCACGTAGTCCACCGCCATCCCAAGCCGGGCAAGGTAGAGGGCGGTGTTGAGGGTGTCGCCGCCGCTGCTGCGGCGCAGGAGACCGTCCGTCTGCTCCTGCAGTTCGACCATGCACTCGCCGATGCAGGCTATGCGCGGCAGCATGTCACCGCTTCCCCACCGCTGGGGACCCTCGCCCGGCAGGGTGCGGCACACGGCCTGGCCGGCAGGCTCATCAGCGGTATCCACCCTGGCTGGCGACCTAATCCCGGTCATATCCATAAACCTCCGGCAGGATGAAGATCGCGGCCAGCAGGCCGACCAGGGGGAAGATGGCGACGAACAGAGTCGCGCCCGCCTGTCCGATGGCGGCGAAGAATGTCGGGAACAAGGTAATGCCCAGGAAGAACGGCAGCTTGACGAACATGTAGGCGAAGCCGCTCGCCGTGC
>CAXSFF010000849.1:0-2514 GCA_964236035.1 uncultured Acetobacteraceae bacterium | reverse complement strand
GCTTGGATCGTTGGAATGGCAGCGGAGGGAGAGCCCAGCCTTGCTTTCCGACAGGCCGTTGGTCTAGGCCGCGGCGTGTCCGGCCGCGCGCCCGTCCCGGTGGAAGAAGCCCACAGACCCATGCGCCGGCGCCGGCGTGGACAGGTCCACCGGCTCGCCGGCGGCCAGGGCCGCCAGGACACGCAGCGGGCCGCCGTGCGACACGATGACGTGATGACCGTGCTGCGGCAGCGACCGGAACGCCGCGCTTGCCCTGTCGATCAGCGAGGCGCCGCTTTCGCCACCGGGCGGGGCGAAGCCGGCCAGGTCGGCGGCCCACAGGTCGAGCGAGGCGCGGGGCACGTCGTCCCAGGCCACGCCCTCCCAATCGCCGAAATCCAGTTCGAGCAGGCGCGCGTCCGTGACCAGCGTGCCGCCGCACGCGGCGGCGATGGCGTCGGCCAGGAGAAGGCAGCGCCGCGCCGGGCTGGTGACGATCGTGGCCGGACGGAACGTGCCCAGCCGGCGGAGCACATCCGCGATGTCGCCTGCCGCCGCGTCGCGCAGCGGCAGGTCGAGACGGCCGTAGCAGGTGCCGGCCGCGACGAGGGCGGGCGTGTGGCGGACCAGGGCGAGGTTCAGGGCGCTGCCCCCGACGGGATCGTCTCTGCCGCGACGATCTCCCTGGCACAGGGCCGGGGGCAGCGCCAGCGCGCCACAAGCCGGGCGCGCGTCTCGTGTGGCAGGGATCGCGTCACCGTGGACGCGATCTCCGCCGGGTCAGGGGCGTTCGATCGAGATGGTGAGCCTCTGCTCCCCTGTCACCACCACGCTTGCCGCACCGGTCGCACGGATCACGAGCCAGGGTCGCTCGGCGTTGTGCGGCTCGATCTCGCCGACGAACAACCGGTCGGCGGTCTCCTCGCCCAGCCGGCGCGCCGTGGAGGCCACCTGGAAGACGTTCATGCCCGAGCCCCCGCCGCGTTCACCGATCGTTAACCGATCGCCTGGACCAAGCCTTGCACGAGACGTGCGGCAACAACAATCGTTTAATGGGTCAAGATCCGCCTGAAGGCAGAGGCAGGCGAGAAAAGAACTCACCTTTTGGTGTAGAGTTCGACCCGGGGCGATGCCGGAACCCTGCCACATGCAATCCCGGCCGCTCGCCGGGCGCATGTTGCACCTGCGAGCATTGCAGGCGGCATCCAGTCAAGCGGGACTGCGGAATCGCGTCTTGGGGGCAGGCGGCGTTACTGTGCACTGCGGCAGACGAGGCGACGGTGCCCGACCCGACTGCCTGGCGCAGGAGGCATCGGCACGGTCGTGCCCCGCTGGCGGACGAAGCGGCCATGCCCGGACCAGCGGTGGAGTCGCCAGCGACGATTGACAGTGTGGCCCTACGGTCGGTTCCCGTTGCACCGGCCGCGCGAACCGCGATGATGGGCAAGCGGTTCCGGACCGTGCAGGGCGCGCGCAACACCGGACCCGGCGGAGAGGCTGCCCATGACGCGACGCCGCGCCGTGACGACAGGGATGGGACCGAACCGTGAGGCGCGCACGCCCTGTGCGCGCAACGCCGCGCCGCGCTGAGGCCGCGCCGTGTCGGCACGCCACCCCATCATCTCCGTCACCGGCTCCTCCGGCGCCGGCACCACGTCGGTGCGCAACATCTTCGAGCGCATCTTCTCCCGAGAGCGGATCGACGCCGTCTACGTCGAGGGCGACGCCTTCCACCGCCACGACCGCGTGGCCATGGCGCGCCTGACGGTCGAGGCCACTGCGCGCGGCGACAACAACTTCAGCCATTTCGGCCCCGCCACCAACCTGCTCGCCGAGCTGGACGCGCTGTTCGCCGCCTATGCGCGCAGCGGCGGCGGCCGCACGCGCCACTACGTCCACGATGCCGGGGAGGCCGCCCGCCTGGGCGCGGCGCCGGGCACCTTCACCGAGTGGGAGGACGTGCCGGAGACCACCGACATGATGCTCTACGAGGGGCTGCACGGCGCCGTGCAGGTCGACGGGCTCGACCTCGGTCGCCACGCCGACCTGCGCATCGGCGTGGTGCCGGTGATCAACCTGGAGTGGATCCAGAAGATCCACCGCGACCGCTCCGCGCGCAACTACAGCACCGAGGCGGTGATGGACACGATCCTGCGCAGGATGCCCGACTACGTCCGCTACATCTGCCCGCAGTTCAGCAGGACCGACATCAACTTCCAGCGCGTGCCGACCGTGGACACCTCGGACCCGTTCATCGCCGGCTGGGTCCCCACCGCGGACGAGTCGATCGTGGTGATCCGCTTCCGCACGCCGAAGGGGATCGACTTCCCCTACCTGCTCAGCATGCTGCACGGCTCGTTCATGTCGCGGGCGAACTCGATCTGCATCCCCGGCAACAAGCTCGACCTCGCGATGCAGCTCATCCTCACGCCGATCATCCTGCAACTGATGGAACGGCGGAGGAAGGCAGGCTAGGAAGCAAGCAAGGCTGGGCTCTGCCCAGACCCGCCAGGGGGGAAGCCCCCCCTGGACCAG
>CAXSFF010000848.1:0-2516 GCA_964236035.1 uncultured Acetobacteraceae bacterium | reverse complement strand
GGACCGCGCGGCCGGAACCGACGTCAGCGGCGCCTACCCCGCCCAGCGGGACGGCACGCCAGGCAACCCGCCCGGCACCGCAGTCGGGCGCGCCTACGACCGGGTGACCGGCTCCAACGTGAGCGGCGCCTACCCGGGGAACCAGCGCCCGGCTGCACGCCCCTATTGACGATGCAGCACGCGGTCGGCTTGGCTGATGGCGCGCCTCCTTCATCACCGAACGTCACCTTGCTCGGCTGGCGTGCCGGGCCGAACGGGGTCTTGATGGCGGACGAGGGCGACCTTCGCCTGACCGTCGAGGCTCCGGCGTGCTTCATCGGCGAGTTCCGCTTCACGGTGCTGCGGCGGCGGCATGGGCAAGGAAGCCTGTTCGCTGTCGTGGAGGCCGGGGCCGGAGTTCGCCTGCACGATGCGATGGCGGCGGCGGAGTTGGCGGCACAGAGGTTTGCAGCCGTTGAACCAGCCGGATGACGCCCGTGGCTGGGAAGCAGCGCTGAACCGGGACCCTGGCAGGGTGGAAGGGAGTCCAGGATGCCCAAGCTGGAGAGCGTGATGACGGCACCGCAGCACGGCCCGCGCGTCCTGGTCATCGAGGATGACCCGGTGATTGCTCACACGTTCCTGCGCGGGGTCGAGCGGGCCGGCATGCAGGCGGCCTGGGCCGGCACAGGCGCGCTCGGCGTGGCGCTGAAGGACAAGTTCAGGCCACACGTCGCGCTGGTGGACCTCACGCTGCCCGACATGAGCGGCCTGGCCCTGATCAGCCGCTTCGTGGAGCAGCGCGACTGCGGGGTGGTCGTGGTCTCCGGCAGCGGGGAGGAGGCGGACCGGGTCGTCGGCCTCGAACTCGGCGCGGACGACTACATCGCCAAGCCGATGAGCATGCGCGAGATGGTCGCCCGCATCCGCGCCGTGCACCGGCGCGTCAGCCTGCCCAAGCCGTCCGGGCAGCAGGAGACGTCCGGCCTGGAGCTAGCAAGTCCTGAAGGTCGGGTCCATCCGCATCGACGCAGCCCGCCGCATGGCCCACGACCTGCATGGACGGCGCCTGGCCCTGACCTCGGCCGAGTTCGCCGCGCTGGAGGCGCTGGCCCGCTCGGCTGGCGCTCCTATTTCGCGAGACGCGCTGTCCGAGGCTGCGCTGCGGCGGCCATGGCGCGCCGACGACCGGAGCGTGGACCAGCTCGTCTTCAGCCTGCGCCAGAAGCTGCCCCCGACGAGGACGGCGGCATGCTGATCCAGAGCATCCGGGGAGCCGGCCACTGGATGCGGGCGCCGGAGGGCACCGCGCAACCGCAGACCCAAGACATACTGGCCGGATAGCGCCACAACGGAACTGGATGGGGTCCCGCGACCTGGCGGGGATCAGACGTAGGCTGGTTCGGCCTTGGTTCACCTGGCAGGCCGAAGGCGCGCAGGATCAGCCGCCGGCTGCCTTGCCTGCACGGCGAGGGCCATCGAACCATCCAGCGGCAGCCGCGGACGCAGCCACCACCGCCGCGTCCGCCTCGATGCGGTTGCACCCCAGCCGCGCAGCCTCGCCCAGCGCCGTGCCCGCTCTGCCGACCAGGTCTGCAGCCAGGCTGCCAGGCATCGAGGTCAGCGTCGCAACCCCGATGCTGACGCTCAGGTCGGCCAGAAGCCGGCAGAGCTTTTCCGCCCGCGGACACTCGCCGTCCGGCCCGTCCTGGGAGGTGACATGGCTTGCAAGGCGGGCTGAGGTCATGACAGACGGTTCCAAGGGACGCTGCCGCGCCAAGCAGGTGCCAACCGCTCGCTACCACGACAGCCCAATCGATCACCGTCAAGAAAGGCTAGCCTCAGATTGAGGCATGATGGGCCGTCGGACAAGGCCCAGCAAACCGCGTCGAAGGACGGACGTGGATCAGTTCGCTGCTGGCGCAAACGCGACAGTGGCGCTTCTTGCGTATGTCGTTGCAACAGGTGCCGTCATGGAGCATGGCTCCGGCGTTGTGCCTCTTGCGGCACCAAACTGTCGGCTGCCATCGGGCGACCGAACAGGTAGCCTTGCACCAGGGCGCAGCCTGCCCGTCGCACGCTGAAAAGCTGCGCGTCGGTCTCGACGCCCTCGGCCAGGACAGGAAGGCCCAAGCTGCCGGCCATGGCGACGACGGCCCGCAGCATTGCCCGTTCCTGGCTGCCGGGCAGGCCCGCTATGATCGAGCGGTCGAGCTTCACCAGCCCGACCGGCAAGCGGACGAGATGCGACACGGAGGACAGCCCGCCGCCGAAGTCGTCCAGCGCCAGCCGCACGCCGAGGGCGCGCAAGTCCTCCAGCACGGGCGCGATCGCGTCGAGGTCACGGGTGGCGACATCCTCCGGAACCTCGATCTCGAGCATCGCGGCAGGAACGCGGTGGCGCAGCAGGGCGGTGCCGACACGGGCCGGGAAGGCCGGATCGGACAGGGTGCCGGCAGAGATGTTGATGGCAGCGATCCCCGGCGCGCCCGGCACGCCGATCCAGGCGGCCATCTGGGTCAGCGCGGCATTGAGCA
>CAXSFF010000847.1:0-2521 GCA_964236035.1 uncultured Acetobacteraceae bacterium | reverse complement strand
ATCGGCTACAACCGCGCCGCCAAGCTGATCGAGCAGATGGAGAAGGAAGGCATCGTCAGCCCCGCCAACCACGTCGGCAAGCGCGAGGTCCTAGTGCGGCGGACGGAGGATTGATGCGCGCCTCCAGCGGGTCGGCTTAGCGGGTGGATTTCTCGATTGGGTGCAGCCTGGCCTACCAGGTCCATGAAACCAGCGCCCTGGTGTTCAACTTGGAGGCTGCCGAGTTCCCCCGCCAGCGCGTCCGCTCCGAAAGCCTGGCCACGACGCCGGCGCTGCCGCCCGGCCTGTACACCGCGCCGGGCACGCAGAACCGCTACACCCGCTTCGTGGTGCAACCGGGCGCCTTCCGCCTCGACTACCGCGCCGAGATCACGCTCAACCCGCTGGTGCACGACCCGGCGGACGTCGACGAGTTCCTGGCGCAGGACCTGCCGCTCGCCGTGCTGCCGCACGTCTACGCCAGCCGCTACTGCCAGTCCGACAAGCTGTCGCGCTTCGCCACCCGGCAGTTCGACGGCCCGATGAGCGGCTACCAGCGCGTCACCGCGATCTGCAACTGGATCTACGCCAACGTCGACTACATCAGCGGCAGCACCGACGGGTTGACCTCGGCGTTCGACACGGTGACGCAGCGGGCCGGCGTGTGCCGCGATTTCGCCCATCTCGGCATCGCGCTGTGCCGGGCGCTCGGCATCCCTGCCCGCTACGTCAGCGCCTACGCCTGGCGCCTGACGCCGCCGGACTTCCATGCCGTGTTCGAGGCATACCTGAAAGGCCCGGACGGCGGCACCTGGTACTTGTTCGACCCCACCCGCATGTCGGCGGTCGACGGCCTGGTGCGCATCGGCGTGGGCCGCGACGCCGCCGACGTGGCGTTCTGCTCCATCTTCGGCGACGTCACCTGCGGGCCGCCGCACGTCTGGATATCCGGCCCCGACACCAGCCGGCCCATCACCACGGCCGCCATCAGCCTGCAGGAACCCTGAAGCTTGCGGCCCGAGGGCTTGCCCGTCTCCCGCTGGCTGCCGATCCTGCTTGGTTGCCTGACCGCGGTCGGCTCGCTTTCGGTCGACATCTACCTGCCGGCGTTCCCGGCGATAGAGGCCAGCTACCGTGCGCCCGCCGGCAGCGCGCAGCTCACGCTGGCGGCGTTCTTCGCCGGGTTGGCGGTCGGGCAGCTCGCGCAGGGCACGCTGGCGGACCGCTTCGGCCGCCGCCTGCCGTTGCTGGCGGGGCTGGTGGTCTACACCATAGCCTCGGCCGGCTGCGCGCTGTCGCCGAACATCGCCACCCTCAGCGCGATGCGGGCGCTGGCGGCGTTCGGCGCCTCGGCCGGCATGGTGATCCCGCGCGCGGTGGTGCGCGACCTGGCTGACGGCCCTGCCGCTGCCCGGCTGATGTCGCAGCTAATGCTGGTGATGGGGGTGGCGCCGATCGTGGCGCCGACGCTCGGGGGAGTGCTGCTGAACATCGGCGCCTGGCCGCTGATCTTTTGGGCCGACGCCCTGTATGGCCTCGCCTGCGTCGCGCTGATCTGGTTCTGGCTGCCCGAGACCCTGCCGCCGCAGCGGCGCGCGCGGCTGGGGTTCGCCGGCCTGGCAGTGCGCTATATCGGCGTGCTGCAGGACCGCGGCTTCCTGGCGTTCGCGCTGCTGGGCGGCTCGGCGATGTTCGGGCTGTACGCCTTCATCGCAGGGTCGCCGCCCGTGTTCATCGGCCACTACCATCTCGGCCCGGCGGCGTACGGGGTGCTGTTCGGCCTGTCCGCCGCGGGCTTCATCACGGGGTCGCAGGCCAACTACCACGTCGTGCGCCGTTTCGGGGCGCCGCGCGTGCTGCGGGCCGCGGTGCGGCTGTACCTCGCCGCGACGTTGGCTTTGGCCGGCTTCGCCTGGGTCGGCGGCTTCGGGGTGGCGACGGTGGTGTTCCCCGTGATGGTGTCGATGTTCTGCCTGGGCTGCGTGTCGCCGAACGCCGCCGTCGGCGCGCTGTCGAAGCACGCGTCGCAGGCTGGTAGCGCCTCCGCGATGATGGGCACCATCCAGTTCGTGCTTGCCGCAATCAGCGGGTCGGCGATCGGCTGGCTGACCGACGGCACCGCGCGGCCGATGGCGACGCTGATGGTTGCCGGCGCGGCGTGCGCCGTGCTCGCCGACCTGTTCCGACCCGCTTTGAAACAGCAGTCGCCGTGAATGCAGCCTTAGTTTTTCAACGAGATGCCGACTGGCGAAGCCGATCAGGAGAGCCAACCCAGGACAGCACGAACACGGACGCTGAGTTCTGAGTGAGATTCGATGCGGCCACCAGCTTCTGCAGCGGCCATCCATCTTACGTCATGAGACGCGTTCCGGACGATGTGACGTCCTGGTCCCAACGTCCCCGGCCTTCAAGTTCCGGTACGTTCTCCCTTAGCATTGTCTTCTTAATAACCAGACGATGCCCTCAACCGTGACCTAAGAACGGAATAATGTTGCAGCAGGCGTTTCTCTCCTTTGAACAGCAACGGACGAAAACTAGCCGC
>CAXSFF010000846.1:0-2525 GCA_964236035.1 uncultured Acetobacteraceae bacterium | reverse complement strand
ATGGTGATGGCGTCGCGCAGCCCGTTCACTGCCCGGGTCAGCGCCTCGCGGATGACCGTCGCATCCGTGGTGAAGCGGGTGGCGAGCTGCGCGGGGGCTTCGCGCTCGACCTGCACCAGGTCGGCCCGCATCAGGTGGGCGAACATGCGGTTTTGCAGTTCGCGGATCACCAGCAGCACGAGCCGCTGCACCAGCACGCTCTGCGCGTACTGCGTCGCCGCCTTCGCCGCCGTGACGGCCACGACCAGGATCGGGAGCTGGTACAGGATGCGCGCATCCCGCGCCACGAACAGGGAAATGGCGCGGTTGATGACCAGCGGATACAGCGCGGTCAGCCCCGCCATCAGCACCGTCAGCACGGCCACCAGCACCAGGCGCCCGCGGTGGTGCCGCACGTGCTCGCGCCACAAGCGCCGCATCAGCGTCCAGGTGCGCTCGTCGGGCGGGAGCGTTGCAGCGATGTCCATGGCCCCGGCGTTTATCAGCCCGGCCCCGCCCTCGCCAGTTCGCGGACCAGCTCCGCCCGGCACGCCACGGCGTCCGCCACGCACCCGCCCGCCAGCCACCACGCCCGCACGGCCGCCAGCAACCGGCCCACCTCCGGCCCCATCGGCACGCCCAGCGCCACCACGTCGCGCCCCTGCACCGGGAACACGGGCCGCCGTGCGCCCAGCCGCGCCCGCAGCGCCGCCCAGTTTGCGCTGTCGCCCCCGGCGATCCAGGCACGGCCGATCAGCGCTTGAGGCGCCGTGTCCGCCGTGGCGCGGCGCAGTGCCGCATCGTCCCACGCCGGGTCGGGCAGCGGCCCCGCCAATCCCTCCAGCACCGCCGTTTCGGCATTGGACAGCTTGAAGCGTTTGGCCGCCTCAGTGCCGGGCCGCAAAGCGGCAAGGCGCAGCAGGGGGTCGGCGGGCGCGCCAGCCCTGACCAAGCGCTCGAACGCCGCCGGGTCGGCACCTGGCAGCACGGCGGCGAGCACGCCGAGCTTTGCCATCAGGCGAACGGTTTCAGCCGCGTTCGGGACCACAAAGATGCGCTTCAGCTCGCTCCAAGTTCGCTCGACGGAAAGCCAGGGCAGTTGCGCGGCGCCGGCCTGCAACGCTCCGGCTGTTTGCCGGTCCGGGGGCTTGGCCCCGTAGCGGCCATGGAACCGGAAGAAACGCAGGACGCGCAGGTAGTCCTCGGCGATGCGCCGGGCCGGGTCGCCCACGAAGCGCACGCGCCCGGCGGCGAGGTCGGCCTGGCCGCCGAAGTAGTCGAACACCGTCCCGTCCGGCTGCATGGACATGGCGTTCATCGTGAAGTCGCGCCGTGCCGCGTCCTCCTGCCAATCGTCGGTCCACGATACCTCGGCGTGCCGCCCATCCGTCGTGTCGTCCCGCCGCAGGGTCGTGACCTCGAATCCCTGGCCGCCGCTGATCGCCGTCACCGTGCCGTGCTGCAAGCCCGTGGGGGCGTGCTTCAGCCCGGCCGCGTGCAGCGCCGCAATCACCCGATCCGGCGGCTCCGGCGTGGCGAGGTCCGCGTCGGCGATGGGGCGCCCGGCCAGCGTGTCCCGCACCGCGCCGCCCACCACGCGGCTGCCAGGCAACGCACGCAGCACGGCGCGCAGGGCGGGATCACCGAGGAAGGCCGGCGGGTCGATGCGGAACGGGGTCACTCCACCGGCTCGATGTGCCCGGGCACGATCTCCCCGTTCTCCATATGGGGCGCCACGTAGACACCGGGCAGCATGCGGTCACGCAGGGAGAACGCCCCGAGCGCCGCCGCCAGCCCGATCAGCCCCGCTGCGATCCACGCGAGTTGCCGGGGCGGCGGCCCGTCCAGCCCGCGCCGCACCGCCAGCCCCCACAGCAGCACGGCACCGAGCGGGGCGAGGAACGCCAGAAGCTCCCCCACGCGAATCATGGGGGGCTCACGCCTGGGCCCGCAGCCGCGCCGCCAGGTGGACGAGGATGCCGGCCGTCGCGCCCCAAATGTAGTGCGTCTCGTGCGGCCACACCCAGAACCGCCGTTCGCGCCCGCGGAACTGGCGCGTCCGCTGTTCCGGCGCCTTCGGGTCCAGCAGGGTCGCCAGCGGCAGGGTGAAGATCGCCTCCACCTCGGCCGGGTTGGGCGTGAACCGCAGTCCTGGGGGCAGCAGGCCGACGACGGGGGTGATGTGGTATCCCGTCCCCGTCACGTATTCCGGCAACCGGCCCGCCAGTTCCACGGCGCGCGGGTCCAGCCCGATCTCCTCGCCCGCTTCCCGCAACGCCGCTGCTTCCGCCGAAGCGTCCGATTGCTCCATCCGCCCGCCCGGGAACGCGACCTGGCCCGCATGGGCGCGCAACGTCGCCGTCCGCAGCGTCAGCAGCACGCCGGGGTCCGGCCCATGCACCACCGGCACCAGCACCGCGGCATCCCGCAGCGGCCCCTCGATCAGGTCCAGCGCATCGTCCGACCGGGCCGGCACCGCAATGGCATCCACCACCGGCGCCCCGGTCAGGCGCTCCCGCAACTCCAGCAGGTCCAACCCGTCAGCC
>CAXSFF010000845.1:0-2525 GCA_964236035.1 uncultured Acetobacteraceae bacterium | reverse complement strand
GGTGCTGGCGTTCGGGTCATCGGACAATTTGGCCGCCGCCTATGGCATCGCGGTCGCGGGCACGATGGTGATCACGACGGGCCTGCTGGCGGTCGTCGCACGCCGGATATGGCATTGGAGCCTGCCGGTGACGGTCGTGGTGATCGGCTTTTTCCTGATCGTCGATCTGGCCTTCTTCGCGGCAAACGCTATCAAGATTCCCCAGGGAGGCTGGTTCCCGCTGCTGATCGGGGCCGTGGTGTTCACGCTCATGTCCACTTGGCGCCGCGGCCGGCAGATTGTGCTGGAGCGCACCAGTGAAGACAACCTGCCGCTCAAGCAGTTCATTGCCCAGCTCGACCCTGGCAAGCTGCCGCGCGTGGCCGGAACCGCGATTTACTTGGCTACCCGGCGGGAGACGGCGCCCTACGCGCTCACGGACAACCTCAAGCACAACAAGGTGCTGCACGACCGTGTCGTGCTGCTGACGGTCGTAACCGAGCGGACACCCTACGTCGCCGAAACCGAGCGCATGCAGGTCGAGCCGCTCGAAAAGGGCTTCACGCAGATGGCTCTGCGGTTTGGCTTTGCGGAGGCGCCAGCGGTGCCTGCCGCGCTTGAGGCGCACCGGGCGGAATTCCCGATCGACATCGCCGATACCTCGTTCTTCCTGGGCCGCGAAACGCCCGTGCCGACGGTAAGCCCGGAGCTGTCAGTTTGGCGCGAGAAACTCTACGCCTTCATGACGCGCAACGCCGTGAGCGCCCCTGATTACTATCAAATCCCACCCAAGCGCGTCGTGGAGCTTGGGACCCAGGTCGAGCTGTAGCGTCCTGCCAAAGTTTGCCGCGCCGTATTCGTCTCGTTCCAGCCAATCCTGTTGCTAAAATAGGCCCTTCAGCCATGCCAACTCCAAGCCCAACATCCGCTCCCGGCTTAGCTGGCCACGGTGTCGGACGGCTCACCGCTGTTCATATCGATGCCTACAACGCCGAACTGCGCCATGAAGCAGGCTTCCTCGGCGACCGTGCGAGCAACCGCGCGTTCCGAGCTATTCTGGAGGACGTCCGTGAGCGCGTGCGTCAAATCGATGATGACCCGGTTGGTGAAGTTTCAAGCAAGGATATCAGTAAGAAGAAACTTGATCGGTTACTCATGGATGGCGACCCCGAGGCCGCCGGCGTGCTGCTCGGTACGATTGAGTTGTTCGCCCAGGAGTTCGCCACGGTCATCCAGCGCTTCCTACGTCTCAAGGCGTGGCGCGGGACGCAGCGCATCGTCGTTGGCGGCGGCCTGCGCGCCAGCCGTGTTGGCGAACTCGCGATCGGCCGCGCGGCCGTGATCCTGAAGGCCGCCGACAAGGACATTGCGTTGCAGCCGATCCGCAACGATCCCGACGAGGCCGGCCTGATCGGGTGCATCCACCTGGCGCCATCGTGGATCTTCTCGGGTCATGACAGCATTCTGGCGGTCGACATCGGCGGCTCGAACATCCGTGTCGGCATCGTTGAATTGAACCTGCGGAAAGCCCCTGACCTGTCCAAAAGCAAGGTCTGGACGTCGGACCTATGGCGTCATGCCGACGACAAGCCGGATCGTGAGGGTGCGGTCGAGCGTATGGCCAGCATGCTTCAGGCCATGATCAAGCAGGCTGACAAGCAGGGACTGCGGCTCGCTCCGTTCATCGGCATCGGCTGTCCCGGCCTGATCCGGGAGGATGGTTCGATCGAAAAGGGCGGCCACAACCTGCCCGGCGACTGGGAACATAAAAGCTTCAACCTGCCGCAGCGGCTGCGGGATGCCATCGAGGCTATTGATGGCCACGAGGTCATGGTGCTGATGCATAACGATGCGGTCGTGCAAGGGCTAAGTGAGGTGCCCTTCATGCGCGACGTCGAGCACTGGGGTGTGATGACCATCGGCACCGGTCTGGGCAATGCCCGCTTCACCAATCGAACGTCCGGCCAGGAGTAGGGAAACGTGGCCTCCCGCATTGAAGACTACGCCCTGATCGGTGACTGCGAGACTGCGGCCCTGGTTGGGCGAGACGGCTCGGTGGACTGGCTGTGTTGGCCGCGCTTCGACTCCGACGCCTGCTTCGCAGCCCTGCTCGGCACATCCGAGCACGGGTGCTGGATCGTCGCTCCAGTGGACGCCACCAAGCGCGTGACCCGGCGCTACCGGGGAGACACGCTGATCCTGGAGACCCGGTTCGAGACGAAAGACGGCGCGGCCTTACTCGTGGATTTCATGCCATCCCGTAGCGACCACTCCAATTTGGTGCGCCTTGTGGTTGGCGAAGGGGGCCATGTGGACATGCGCATGGAGTTGACCCTCAGGTTTGGCTACGGTGCCCGGGTGCCCTGGGTCCACCGCCAGGAGGACGGCACGCTGCGCGCTGTCGCGGGGCCGGACCAAGCCGTGCTGCGCGCCTCCGTTCCTTTGCACGGTGATGGCCCCAAGACGGTCGGCGCGTTCACGATCACTGCGGGCGAGACCGTGTCATGCACCTTGACGTACGCGCCTTCGCATTTGCCGCCGCCCAA
>CAXSFF010000844.1:0-2525 GCA_964236035.1 uncultured Acetobacteraceae bacterium | reverse complement strand
CCCCAGACGCGGGCAGGGTTGGTGCGCCCGCACCCCTGATCCATGCACCACGCTCGCGAAGGCCGTCAGCCGCCTCGCGGCGGGTCCAGGCTTCCCGCTTCCGGTAGATGGTGGACGGGCTGATCCCAAGCTTGCGGGCTGCCGCTTGCAGGTTGCCGTCGCACCGGCTGATCACCCACTCGATGTAGCTCCGCTCGGCGGCGAGCAGGGAAGCGATCGGCGCCCCCGCAGGCAAGCCAGCCGGCACGCCGTCGAACCCTGCGGCAGTCGGGGACGCGCCAGCCCACGAACCTGCCGCCGGCGGCGCGGCGAGACGCGCCGGAACAGGGGCAGCATACGGCCCCACGCCCTGCGGCAGCATCGAGATGGTCAGCACTGGCCCGTCGTTCAGCACGACTGCGGACCTTATGGCGTTGAGCAGCTGGCGGACGTTGCCAGGCCAGGGACGCGAGCTGATCTGATCCTCCAGCTCTGAAGACAGCATCCCGAACGCCTTGCCCTCCTGGCGGGCGCACTGCTGAAGGAACGACCGGGCGATCAGCACGCCATCGCCCTCGCGGTCGCGCAGCGGCGGCAGGTGAACGTGCACGACGTTCAGCCGGTAGAACAGGTCCTCGCGCAGCCTTCCCTCCGCCACAGCCTCCAGCGGATCGCGGTTGGTGGCGGCAACGAAGCGTATGTCGGCCTGACGCGGCCGCGGATCGCCGACACGGTGGTAGCTGCCGGTCTGGACGAAACGGAGCAGCTTCGACTGCAGGCTCAAATCCATCTCGCCGATCTCGTCAAGGAACAGGGTGGAGCCGTCCGCGCGCGCAGCGGCTCCCTCCACGTCCGACGTCGCACCCGAGAACGCACCCCTGACGTGGCCAAACAGCGTCCCCTCAAGCAGGTCGCGGGGAATAGCGGCGCAGTTGATCGCGACCAGGGGTCGCAGCGCACGCGCCGACCGCTGGTGCAGCGCCTCCGCGACCAGTTCCTTGCCCGTTCCGCTCTCACCCGTCACGAAGACACTAGCCGAACTCCGCGCCGCCGCCTCGACGGTCCGGAACACCACCTGCATCGCCTGGCAGCAGCCGACGAACCCAGGGAAGCCAGATCCCTCGGCAGCCGGCGACGCGCCGTCGAGGACAGGATCTGCAACAGGGCGCGCAACGCGGGACGGCGGCGCACCCATAGGCAGGCCAGCCAGGGACGCGCCAATCGTGTGCAGCAGCCTGGCCGCCCCAAAGGGCCGGACGAGGTAGTCGAACGCGCCGGCCCGGACAACGTCGACTGCCGCCGCAAGCGACGCCTGGGAGGCGAGAGCAATAACCGGCACATCAGGGGCAGCAGCGCGCAGCAGCGCCACGGCAGCCGGGCCGAGCAGCCCGTCCCTGCCGGAATAGGCCAGATCAAGCACAACGCACGCCACGGAAGACTGCCGGAGGCGGTCGCGCGCCGCGTCGATGTCGCAGACATGGAAGACCCGGAAGCGCGCCCTTTCCAGGATGGCGCGCGACATCGTGGCGGTCGCAGCATCGCCATCAACCAGCAAAACCTCTTGCTGGCCATCTTCGGTCGCGTGGATCCTGTCAGGGTGCGTCATGAAGGCCTCGTCAATGGAGCGGCTGGGGCCATGGCAGCCCCAGCCGTGACACTAACGGCTTGTACTCACAACAGGTCTGTAGGTTCTGTTCGGTAAAGTCAGGGTGGCTCGGCCTGGCCGCAGCCGCCTGGACGGCCCAGGGCTGCTGCGGCCAGGCAGCTCCCAGCTGGCGCTAGTGGGCACCGTGCCCCCTGAAAACCGCCGGAACGGTGCGGAACATGATCGCCAGGTCCAGCATGACTGTCCGCGTGCGGATGTACCCGAGGTCAAGCTCGACCTGCTGGTCAAACGCGATCTCCGCCCACCCCAGCACCTGCCACAGGCAGGTTAAGCCGGGGATGGCGGAAAGACGTCGTCGCTGCGTGGCGGAGTAGCGCGCAACCTCGCGCGGCAGCGAGGGCCGGCAGCGAGGGCCGCGGCCCGACAAGGCTTATGTCGCCCCGGATCACGTCCCACAGATGCGGCACCTCGTCCAGGGGGAAGCGGCGCAGCCACGCGCCAACCCGCGTCACCCGGGAATCGTCCAGCACTTTGAACGACACCGCATCAGGTCCGTGAACGTTGCTTTCCCGCATCCTGGGCAGCAGCGCCTCCGCATCAACCACCATCGAGCGGAACTTCAGCATCGTGAACTCGCGCCCGTCCAGACCGACGCGGACCTGACGGAACAGCGCAGGCCCCGGCGACGTGGACCGCACCAAAAGGCCGACCAGCAGCAGGACCGGCGACGCCAGCGCCAGCGCAGCGGATGCCAGGACTACGTCCAGCATCCGCTTCGCCGCAGCATCGACGACGCGGATGATCGACGGCGCAGCCTCGATGATGGCATGGGCGACGTAAGACGGGTTGCCCAGCACGTAGCGCCGCCACATCCGCTGCGGCTCCTGTAGAAGCCGGTAGGACCACTCCAGGCCGAGCGACCGCAGCCAGGCCGGCGCGC
>CAXSFF010000843.1:0-2526 GCA_964236035.1 uncultured Acetobacteraceae bacterium | reverse complement strand
CTGGATGGTCTTTTATCCAGGGTGGGCGGGCGGACAGGGGGTGTCAACATGGGCGAAGGCAGTCAGCGGGTGAGGATGGCTCACTCCTGGTTGCGCTTCGTGGGATGTTCTGCGCCTGGCGGCGAGGTTTGCCGTTGCTGAAGGAGAAACAGCGGTGGTTGAACAGGTGCTCGCTCGGTTTGAATGGTGAGTTGGCGCATCGGCTGCGTGGCCATCCATATGGTGAGACTATGGGCGGTCACGTTCAGTCTGCCTCCGTGCAGGCTGGAGTAAGACAGTCTGTTGCAGTTGTTCGCCCCGTTTACACGTTCAGCGCAACGGCTTCCGCAAGTCTTCTCGCCGCCCTCGCGCACCGAGGCAAGCTTCATTACTGACCTTGGCTAAGTCCCGGCATTTGTCTTCTCGCTCTGGCCGTCTGATAACTGATACCCTGCTTCCTCTTCATACCCCGACTCATTACATAATGAACATTCGGCGTTGCTGCAGTGCAGCATCACGCTATGGTAAGTTGGCCATGAAAGGCGTAGGCATAGGTCTTCCGAAAAGGACTAGGCATGCCTGCTATCAATGAGCATGGTCGGCGTTTTCTGCATCTCGCTCTTCTCGCCTGCATCCTACCCAGCCCCACCCTTGCCCAGTCCCGGCCGGCAGTGCTCGATGCAGGCGCCGTGCCCTACTTGGATGCTGCCGGACGCGAAACATATGCGCGCTTCCTGCTACTGCCGCTGCCACGCGCTGCTGCGATTGCTCCCAATGGCAAAGCTGCCGGTGCTCACGATCCCACGCCTGAGCGGTCGCGCGAGCACGCTCTGGCCCTGTGCGCCGAGCGCGGCGGGGCCGGCTGCACGATCTATGCCGAGGACCACGACGTGGTCTGGCAGGGCCGCCCGCGCGTGCCGCGCCCGCTGCCGCCCGAGACGCTGCTCGGGAGCGTCAACTACGCCTTCGTGCCCGATGCGCGCTTCCTGTGGCACGGGCCGCAGGCCGCGGCCGGCGTATACGTCTGGTCCCACGGGCAGGACGGCACCAAGGACTCCCGCGGCCTGCAGCCCCCGCCCCATGTGCGGCTGTTCAACAACGCAGGATTCGATGTCGTCCGATTCGACCGCCACCCGAACGTGGACACCCCGCTCCGTGCGGCTGGCTGGCTGCGGGATGGCCTGGCCGAGATGCGCCGGCTGGGTTATCGCCGGGTGATCGCTGGTGGCCAGTCACGCGGCGGCTGGACCAGCCTGGAGGGCGCCCTGGACCAGCCCGGCCTAGCGGATGCGGTCGTGGCGACCTCTCCCGGCGCACATGGGTGGGGCGACTTCTCCAACCTCCTGGCCAAGGCCGACGACTTGCAAACCATCGCGCGCCGCGCCAATGCCCCGGCGGCGAGGATCGTCTATGTCCAATTCCGCGACGATCCGCGCCTGTCCGATGGCGAGGCCGACACGCTGGCCCGCATCGTGACCGAGCAGCTCCGCCCCCATGTCGGGGCCGTGCTGCTGCTGGACCGGCCGGATGGCTTTACCGGCCACAGTGCGGCTGACGGGATGCCGTTTGCCCTACGCTATGCTCCCTGTCTGCTGCGCTTCGTGCTTGAGAATGGACCAGCAGCGTGCCCCTGACAGCCACATCATGCGACAGACGATCTACGTCGCCGCTTTTTCCATAACGTCCGTTACGCGCCTGAGCGTAGCAAAGCCTGCGCTGGCCCAAAAAGCGCACTTCAGTGCCCGATATAACAGACTGCCCATCAGGTCCGCCCTTGAGTCAGCGCACAATCAGCCCCGCAACCTCCCACTCCGGCATCGGCCGACTGAACAGGACGCTCAGCGCCTCCATAGAGCGGCCACGCTCGGCCAAGCCGGTCAGTGCCTCCAGCGGCGGCGCGCCGGGGCCGCTCTACAAGGTTGTCAGGCTGACGAGCCAGAACGCGCCATCGCCCGCGCCTGCGGTGGATGCCGCCCCGGCGTCCCGCGACAAGGGGCGGATAGAAACCTGCAAGCCGCCGATACGCTGCACCTCCGTCGCACAATCGCCGCAACGGGCCGCCCGGGCTGCCTGCGACAGCGCCAGTTGCGCGCTGGCGTCCAAGGCGTCGGAGTCCTGCAGCAGCCGGGGCAGCGAAGCCCGGCCAGCATGATGGCGCAAGCCAAGCAGGCGCGCGGCCTGCGGGTTGCTCAGCACGATCCGCATCCGACCGTCGAACACCAGGTAACCCTGGGACGTCGTGTCCAACACGGCGGCGACGCCAACCCGGCCGCAGCGCAGGTACGCGTCGCTCCGGCCAATGGCAGGCCTGGGTTCATCAATGCCGTCATACATCAAGCCACACTCCATGCTTCACCGTCCCCTTCGGAGAGGGGCGGCGGCGTGCCCGCCCGTACGGACGCCAATCCGGGGCAGCTTGGCCGTATAGTGCTGAAAATACGGTTAATGCGGCTGGGCCGGCGCAGCCATGCTTGGCCCGCTGCGATTCGACGCCGCCTAGAACGACCCCGGCGGGATCACGTTCTGCGGATGGTTGGTCAGCAGCGC
>CAXSFF010000842.1:0-2529 GCA_964236035.1 uncultured Acetobacteraceae bacterium | reverse complement strand
CGCGCCCGCCCACCCCGCGGGAGTGCTCCATCGCGCTCCGGGTGGCGCCGGTATGGGCGGCGGTGGTGGCCGACCCCGGGCTGCGGGACGAGCTGGCGGGGTTCGTGGCAGCGGCCAAGGCGCGGCTGGACGGCCGCCTGGGCAGGCGGCGGGACGGCCTGACCTGGCCGGAGGAGAGGGTGGACACGTTGCGGGGGACGCTGACGGCGGCTGCGGCGCTGCATGGGATGCACCCGGTGTTCGAGAGGCACGCCGCGGGTGAGGACAGGCGGCGGGCCGCGGCGGCGCGGCTAGCGGCCGAGCAGGAAGCGGCAGCCGGGCGCGAGGCGGCTGCGGCGGGGCCGGCGCGCGAGCTGGAGGCGATGCGGGGCCGGCTGCGATTCGCTCGGCATATGGCAACACCCTCCCACCTGCCGGGCCTATCGCGCGCCGATTTGGAGGCGCTGTTGGTTGAGCTGCTCGGCCAGGTCGCGGAGCTGAAGGCGCTGGTTGCTGCGCAGCGTGACGAGATTGCGCGACTGAAAGGCCTGAAGGGCCGCCCCTTGATCAAGCCGAGCGGGATGGAGAAGAACACCGAGCCGCTTCGTGGCGGCAAGAGTGGCGAGCAGCGCCGCCGCGGCAAGGTGACGCCACGGGTCAAGGTAGAAATCGAGGTGCTGCGGGCCGTGCATCCGCCCGGCTCGCACTTCAAGGGCTATGAGCCGTATGACGTGCAGGACCTGGTGATCAGCGCCCGTGCGGTGCACTACCGGCGCGAGCGTTGGCTGACGCCGGATGGGGACGTGATCGTGGCCCCGTTGCCCCGCGGCATCCGCGGCCATTTCGGTCCCGAACTGCGGCGCTTTGTGCTGATGCAGCACCACCAGGGCCAAGTGACGGTGGAGCGGCTGGTCACCCTGCTGCAAGCGGTGGGCGTCAGCATTTCCAAGCGCCAGGTGATGCGCCTGCCGATCGACCAGCAGGACGACTTCCTGTCCGAGACCATGCAAACACTGCGGGCCGGGCTTTCGACGGCGGACTGGATCACCGTGGACGATACCGGCGCACGCCACCGCGGCGCCAACGCCGTCTGCACCCAGATCGGCAACGACGACTTCGCCTGGTTCGGCACGACGGGCAGCAAGAGCCGGCTGAACTTTCTCGACCTGCTGCGCGCGCGTCACACCGACTACGTGATCAACGATGCCGCCCACGACTATATGCGCGATCACCACTTGGCGGGATCGCTGGTGGGCAAGCTCGCGGCCCATGAACAGCGGCGGTTTGCCGACGGCAAAGCTTGGACGGTCCATCTCGACCAGCTTGGCCTGACCGGCCTCGATGTGACGCCCGATCCGGTGCGCGTTGCCACCGAAGGGGCACTGTGGGGCGCAGTCAGCGCCCACGGGTTCCTGTGCGAGGCGGTGGTGGTCAGCGATGACGCCGGGCAGTTCAACGTCGGCACCCATGCTCTATGCTGGATCCATGCCGAGCGGCTGGTGCACAAGCTGGAGCCCGTCACCGACACGCAGCGCCGTGCCCAGCAGCACGTCCGAAGCCTGATCTGGCGGTTCTACGCCGACCTCAAGGCCTATCGCCTCGACCCGGCGCAGCACCGCCGCCGCGAGTTGCGGGCACGCTTTGACCGCATCTTCCGACGCAGCACCGGCTTTGCCACGCTGGATCGCCTGCTCAAGCGGCTGCACGCCAACAAGGCCGAGTTGCTCAGGGTGCTCGACCATCCCGAGATACCGCTGCACACCAACGGCTCGGAGAACGACATCCGCTGCCAGGTCACCAAGCGTGCTGTCAGCGGGGGCACACGCAGCGACACCGGACGCGACTGCCGTGACGCCTTCCTGGGGCTGGCCAAGACGTGCCGCAAGCTTGGCGTCGCCTTCTGGGACTACCTCGGCGCCAAGATCGGCGTCCCCGATGCTCCCGCCGTCACCCCGCTCGCAGACCTCATCCGCTGTCGCAGTCAAACCGCCTGAAACGCAGGCCGACCCGGCGTTTTGCCCCGGTTACAAATCAGCTGATTGGCGTCATCTGTTGAAAGCGAGTTCTACAGACTTGAAATGGGTCGATTTGATGTGCGATAAACCCTGCCGAATTGAGGGAGTGTGCGGAAAACTCGACAGAGGGGTTTTCCGACAAGCTTATGCGTACCAAGAGGCCAGTTCGTTAGTTCTGGCCGGTAGGGGCGCGCATCAGTGCGCGCCCCTACCGCGATCACCTACTCAGCCGCAACCGCAATCATGGCATGTTCCGGCCCGCGCACGTTGTGCGCGGCGGCACGAACGCTCTCGATGATCTCCAGTACCTCCCCCGCCGGACGCGGCGTGCTGAACAGGAACCCCTGCACCTCCGTGCAGCCTTCCTTTTGCAGCCTTGCAAGTTGCTCCACCGTCTCCACTCCCTCCGCGGTCGTCGCCATGCCAAGCCCGACGCACAGCCCCGTCACGGCGCGTATGACGTGGATTGAGTCTTCCCGGTCGGACAGATCGCGGATGAACGACTGGTCAATCTTGATCTTGTCGAACGGAAAGC
>CAXSFF010000841.1:0-2531 GCA_964236035.1 uncultured Acetobacteraceae bacterium | reverse complement strand
CGCGCGCGCCTGCATTGTTCGACCGGCTGCGCCTGCCGGTGATCGCCGCGCCGCTGTTCATCGTCTCGACCCCTACCCTGGTGGTGGCGCAGTGCTGCGCCGGCATCATCGGCAGCTTCCCGGCGCTCAACGCCCGCCCCGCCGAGATGCTGGAACCGTGGCTGCTGCAAATCCGCGATGCCCTCGCTGCCCATGACGCCGCCCACCCGGACCGCCCGGCGGCGCCGTTCGCGGTCAACCAGATCGTTCACCGCAGCAACGACCGCCTAATGCACGACGTCCAGCTCTGCGTGAAACACCGGGTGCCGATCGTCATCACCTCGCTGGGCGCCCGCGAGGAGGTCAACCAGGCGATCCACCCCTATGGCGGCATCGTGCTGCACGACGTGATCAACGACGGGTTCGCGCACAAGGCGATCGCCAAGGGGGCCGACGGGCTGATCGCCGTGGCGGCGGGCGCAGGCGGCCATGCCGGCACCATCTCGCCGTTCGCGCTGGTGCAGGAAATCCGCCGCTGGTTCGACGGGCCGCTGGCGCTGTCCGGCGCGATCGCCACCGGCGACGCCGTGCTGGCGGCGCAGGCGATGGGGGCGGACCTCGGCTACATCGGTTCGGCGTTCATCGCCACCGCGGAGGCCAACGCGTCGCCCGCCTACAAGGAAATGCTGGTAGGCAGCCAGGCGGCCGATGTTGTCTACACCAACCTGATCACCGGCGTGCACGGCAACTACCTCAAGGGCAGCCTGGTGGCCGCCGGGCTGGACCCGGACAACCTGCCGGCCAGCGACAAGTCGGCGATGGACTTCGGCAGCGGCCGCAAGGCGTGGAAGGACATCTGGGGCTCCGGGCAAGGGGTCGGCGCGATCCGGGAGGTGGTGCCGGCCGCGACCCTGGTGGAGCGTCTGGCCGCCGAATACGACGCCGCGCGGCGGCGCTTGGGGTTATCGGAGCGTGGACGCTCATGACCGACCTGATCCTGACCCGGGCCTTGCTGGAGGCGGGCGGCCTCGACGCCATGGTCGCGCGCGCCGCGCCGCACGTGCGCATGCTGAGCGAGGCGGAACGGGCGGAGTCGCTGCGCCAGACGCTGGCCGTGCGGCCACCCGGCGATGCCTGGCTGTTCGGCTACGGCTCGCTGATCTGGAACCCGATGATCCACGCGGTCGAACGCCGCACGGCGCGCATCGATGGCTGGCACCGCGCGTTCTGCCTGTCGACGCAGGCCGGGCGCGGCTCGCTGGACAACCCGGGGCTGGTGCTGGGCCTGGACGCCGGCGGAAGCTGCCGCGGCGTCGCCTTCCGCATCGCCGAGGGCATCCTGGAAGCCGAGCTGGCGCTGCTGTGGCGGCGCGAGATGCTGTCCGGCAGCTACGTGCCGCGCTGGCTCGACGTGCTGGACGACGGCGGCGTGCGTTTCGGCAGCGCCGTCGCCTTCACCATCAACCCGGCGGCGGAGAACTACACGGGACCGCTTGACCGCGAGGCGGTGATCCGCCGGCTGTCGACGGCGGCCGGCGACCTGGGCAGCTCCGCCGACTACCTGTTCCGCACTTGCGCCGGGCTGCACGCCGAGGGCATCGCGGACGCGGAGCTGGACCATCTGGCCGAGAGCGTGGCGGCGGCGCAGCTGCTGAAGGGATGAACCGCCTTCTCCTCCTCCCTTTGCGGGAGGAGGCCGGGAGGACGGGTAGCCACGCCAACCACCTGGCACGTGGCCCCCCTCCCCCAGCTCCTCCCGCAAGGGGAGGGGAGAAGCATTCGCGCCTAACCCTCTGCCCCAGCCTCCCGCAGCGCCTGGTCCAGGTCGGCGGTCAGGTCGTCGACGTGCTCCAGCCCGATCGACAGCCGCACGTAGCCGGGCGACACGCCGCTCGCCAGCTGGTCGGTGTCGTCGAGCTGCGAGTGGGTGGTGCTCGCCGGGTGGATCGCCAGGCTGCGGGCGTCGCCGATGTTGGCGACGTGGTAGAACAGCCGCAGCGCGTCGATGAAGCGGCGCCCGGCCGCCACCCCGCCATGCAGCTCGAAGCCCAGCAGCCCGCTCTGGCCATGCGGCAGGTAACGCGCGGCCAGTTCGGCGTCGCGGCCCTTCATGTGGGTGGGGTAGATCACGCGGGCGACCTCGGGCCGGGCGGCCAGCCAGTCGGCGACGGCGCGGGCGGTGGCGGAGTGCTGCTTCATGCGCAGCGGCAGCGTCTCGATGCCTTGCAGCACCAGGAAGGCGTTGAACGGGCTGATCGCCGGGCCGAGGTCGCGCAGCAGCGTGACGCGGGCCTTCAGGATGTAGGCGATCGGGCCGAGGGGCTTCACGGCCTCCGTCCAGATGGCGCCGTGGTAGCTCGGGTCGGGCGTGTTCAGCGCAGGCTGGCGGGCGGCATGGGCGGACCAGTCGAAGTTGCCGCCGTCGACGAGCAGCCCGGCGATGGCATTGCCGTGGCCGCCAAGGTATTTGGTCGCCGAGTAGATCACCACCGCCGCGCCATGGTCGAACGGGCGCACCAGCAGCGGCGCCGCCGTGTTGTCCATGATCAGCG
>CAXSFF010000840.1:0-2538 GCA_964236035.1 uncultured Acetobacteraceae bacterium | reverse complement strand
CTGCCGGCCGCGGGCGCGGCCTTCATGCTGCGGCCCGCCGGGATCGCGCGGCAGCCCACCATCACCGCCGTGTTCACCGCCCCTACCCTGGTGCTGCGCGCCGCCGCCGCCGGCCGCGTGCTGTCGGTGAACACGACCCAAGGCGCGGCCGTGCAGCCGGACAGCGTGTTGCTGACCATTCACGTCGAACAACAGCCCGACCCGGTGGCCGAGGCCCTGCGCTCGCGGTCGCAGGCGGCCCGCGCCCGGGTCGACGGGTTCGACGCCCAGATCGCCGCGCTCCCGCCGGCGGCAGGGCCCGGCGCGGCCGAGATGGCGCAGGCCCGGTTGGCGGACCTGCGGCGGCTGCGTGCTGCGGCGGCAGCGGAACGCGACCAACTGGATCAGGCGGTGACGGCACTGCCGCCCGGCGCCGCCGCCGACCTAGTGGTGCGGTCGCGGGTTCGCGGCTACGTGCGCACGGTCGAGGCGGTTGCCGGCGCCGACACGGTGGCCGGGGCCACGGTCGCGCAGTTGATCGACTGCGACCGCGCGTTCCTGGCCCCGCAGGATGGCGGCGGCCTCCTGCGGGCCGGTGAGCGCGTGCGTCTGCAGATGGCAGGCGTTCCCGCGTTCGATGGCCTGGTCCGCACGGCTTCCGGCGTCGGCGAGCCACCCGGCAGCCTGGTGATCGAGCCGGGCAGCCTGGCGGCGGCAGCCCGCATGTGCCCCTTGGGGAGCCTCGCCGCCGTAGCACCTTTCGAGAAGGAAGAAGCCCCGTGATGCCTGATGCCATCGAGACCCTGTTGTCGCGCGCCTCCAACGGCGCGCTGGCCGACCCCGCGCCCGCCGGCGACGCGCTGGAGCGGATCATGCAGGCCGGCCTGCGCGCGCCCGACCACGGCAAGCTGCGGCCCGGGCGCTTCGTGCTGATCGGAGGCGACGCCCGCGCCGCCTTCGCCGACCTCGCCATCGCCGCCATGCTCGCGCGCGACCCGGCGGCCCCCGCTTCCGAGCAGGAGCGGATGCGCGGCAAGCTGCTCGCCCCGCCGCTGATCATCGCCATGGGCGCGCAGATCGCCGCCGGTCACAAGGTCCCGGAGACCGAGCAGCTGCAATCCGTGGCGGCCTCGGCGATGAACATGCTGAACGCGGCGCACGCCCTGGGCTTCGCCGGCAAGTGGGTCACGGGGCCGAACGCCTACGACCCGGCGATCGCCCGCGCGCTCGGCTTGGACCAGGTCATGGGCTTCCTATATCTCGGCACCCCGACGGAGCCGGGCCTGCCGCCGCGGCGACCCGCCAGCGCAGACTACTTCCGGACCTGGCAGCCGGCCTAGGCGCCCGCCATGACATTCGGGCCAGACCGCCGCACCCGGTCGAACGTGCTGCGGCTGGCGGTGGGTCAGGCGCTGGCCGGGGCCAACACGGCCGTGATCGTCGCCACGGGTGCGATCATCGGCGTGCAGCTGGCGCCCAGCCAGGCCCTGGCCACGCTGCCGGCGTCCGTGTTGGTGGTCGGGATGGCGGCGGGGACGCTGCCCGCGGGCTGGATCGCGCGGCGTCATGGCCGGCGCGCGGCGTTCGTCGCGGGCACCGGCTGCGGGGCGCTGACGGGGCTGCTGGCGGCGTTCGCGCTGCTGGTCGCGTCGTTTCCGCTGTACTGCGCCGCGGCGTTCCTGGCCGGGCTGTATGCGGCGGTGGTGCTGTCGTTCCGCTTCGCCGCCGCCGACGGCGCCAGCGCCGCATTCCGGCCGCGGGCCTTGTCCTGGGTGATGGCAGGCGGCGTGTTCGCCGGGCTGCTGGGGCCGCAGCTGATCACCTGGACGATGGACCTGTGGCCGCCGCACCTGTTCGTCGTCAGCTACCTGGCGCAGACCGCCGTGGCCTTGATCGCGATGGCCGTGCTTGCCGGCGTCGACCTGCCGCCGCCCGCCGCCGCCGCCCGCGACGCCGGGCGTCCGCTGCGGGAGATCGTGGCGCAGCCGCGGTTCATCGTGGCCGTGGCCTGCGGCGTGGTGTCGTACACGCTGATGAACCTGGTGATGACGTCGGCGCCGCTGGCGATGCGGATGTGCGGGCTGCCGCTGGCGGCCTCGAACACGGCGATCCAGTGGCACATCGTCGCCATGTATGCGCCGAGCTTCTTCACTGGCAGCCTGATCGCCCGCTTCGGCGCGCCGCGGATCGTGCTGATCGGGCTGGGCATCACCATGCTGGCCGCGGTCGCCGGGCTGTCCGGCATCGACGCCATGCATTTCTCGCTGACCCTGGTGTTGCTCGGGCTGGGCTGGAATTTCAGCTTCGTCGGTGCGTCGGCGCTGGTGCTGGAGACGCACCGGCCGGAGGAGCGCACCCGGGTGCAGTCGCTCAACGACTTCCTGGTGTTCGGCACCATGGCGGTGGGGTCGTTCGTCTCGGGCGGACTGCTGACGACCTATGGCTGGGCGGCGGTCAACCTGGTGGTGTTCCCGCCGGCCGCCCTCGCCGCCGGGTCG
The DNA here is from genome assembly GCA_964236035.1 of uncultured Acetobacteraceae bacterium. Taxonomy (GTDB): domain Bacteria; phylum Pseudomonadota; class Alphaproteobacteria; order Acetobacterales; family Acetobacteraceae; genus CAXSFF01. The sequence goes on along the minus strand of CAXSFF010000840.1, from coordinate 61 downwards.
TTGATCGTGGCCGGGCTACTGCGGCGGCGGCGGACTGCTCTGGGATAGGTTAGGCGCCGCT
>CAXSFF010000839.1:0-2547 GCA_964236035.1 uncultured Acetobacteraceae bacterium | reverse complement strand
GATCGAGTGCCCGGCGCTGCGCCCCGTCGTGCGCTTCGACATCCCGGTAGTGGACGCCAGGCTGCGGCGCTTCGTGGTCCGGCTGGGCTTCCAGGAGATCGGGACGCACACCGTCAAGGGCTTGCCGGAGCCGCTGGTGCGGATGGAGCGCACGGCGCCGTCCGGGGCAGGCCAAGCATGAAGGTCGCAGCCCCCTCCCGCTTCGGCCAGGCACGACGCCTGACGCTGCCGTTCCTCTCCTTCTCCATGGAGTGCCGCCATCATGCTTGACGCGCCCGCGCTGCCGGTGCCGGACGGCCCCGCCGTCGAGCAGCCCGTCGAGGTGCAGATCAGCATGGCCGATGACGTGTTCATCAAGCAGATCAGCATCCCGAAGGCGGGAACGCTGGTGCCGCAGCACTCGCACCACTTCGACCACACCTCGCTGCTGGCCGTGGGGTCGCTCCGCATCTGGCAGGACGGGGCGTGGCTGGGAGACTTCCGGGCGCCTGTGCCCGTGCACATCCGGGCCGGGGTGCAGCACCAGATGCAGGCGCTGGAGGACGGGACGGTGTTCTACTGCGTCCACAACACGGCGCGGGCCGGATACGTCGAGGTGCTGGAGGAGGGTGCGCTGCCGGAGCCTGCCCCGGAGCCGGAGCCGGATGGGCGGGGCATGGTCATCCAGGAGGAAGCGTGGCCGGCGTTCTGGCGGGATGGGCAAGCGCTGATCGCGGAGCACGTCGCGGCCATCGGCGGCGACCGGGAAGGCGTGCCGCTCGACATCAACACGGCCCTGCTGGACCGGCTGCACGAGGTGGGTGCCGCGCACATCGTGACGGTCCGGTCCAACGGGCGGATGTTCGGCTACCTCTGCACGGTGATCGGGCCGAGCATTGAGAACGCGGGCCTTCAGGTCGGCACGATGACGGCCTTCTTCGTGTCGCCGGATGCGCGCGGGATGGGGCCGAAACTGTTGCGGGCGGCGCTGTTTGGACTGCGCGCGCGTGGCGTCGGCGAGGCCATCATGCGGGCTGGCGTCCGCGGGGCAGGGCCGCGGCTGGGCGCCCTGTACCGACGCATGGGTGCAGCGCCGCACGGCGAGCTTTACAGCCTCTTGCTGAAGGACGGGTGACATGGGGATCGGGGCAGCCTCGGCGGCAACGGTTGCGGCCTACGCCGGCGCGGCGACCGCCGTCATCGGCACCGGCGTTAGCGTGGCCGGCGCGATGCAGCAGGGGCAGGCGCAGAAGGCGGCCTCTGACTACCAGGTGCAGGTCGCGCGCAACAACCAAGTCGTGGCGCAGCAGAACGCACAGGCCGTCCAAGACCAGGCAGCGGTCAAGGCCCAGGCGACGCAGCGCATGGGGGACATCAAGCTCGGCGCGCAGCGTGCCGCCATGGGCGCATCCGGCGTGGGCCTGGACAGCGGCAGCGCGCTTGATGTGACGGGCAGCACGGCACAGCAGACGTCGCTTGCGACGGCGAATGATGGCTACCAAGGCCAGCTTGCGGCCTACGGCTACCAGAACCAGGCCAACAACTTTGGGAGCCAAGCGGGCATGGCAGCCGCTGCTGGGGAGAACGCCAGTAGCGCCGGGACGGTCAATGCCTTCTCGACTTTCCTAAGCGGCGCGTCCCAGGTGGCGGGCAAATGGAATGGCTGGCGGACGACAACTGATCCCTGGGGCGGTGCAGGGGTGCCGAACTGATGGCGAAGCTCCCGTTCACCGGCCTGGATGGGCTGACTGCCCCCGGCACCATCTCCGTCCCGGACGCCTACAACCGCACGCAGGCAGATCCTGGCGCGTTCGGCACCGGGCTGGCGCAGGCCGAACAGGGGCTGGGCAAATCGCTTGAGCAGACTGGCGGGACGGCAACGGATATCGCCATCCAGCAGCAGCAGCTATGGAACCAGACTACCGTCGACAACGCCTTCACCAAGTTTCGGGACAAGGTGACGAACAGCAGTTGGGGCGACCCCGCCGACCCGAACAGCCGCGGCTTCCTGACCCAACAGGGCAGCGACGCCATGAACGGCTACAGCGGCGCCGTGTCCGACTTGCAGAAGGCGCAGGGCGAAATCCGGACGACCCTGACGCCAGCCCAGCAGATCCTGTTCGACCGCTCCAGTAACTCGCTCCTGTCCTCTACCCGCGCCACCTATGACCAGCACCGGGCCACCCAGCAGGTTGCGTGGGCGGACGCATCATCGAACGCCGCCGCCCGCAGTGCGCAGAGCGCCGCCGTCGTCGCGCCCGATGATGAGACATACTTGCACAACCTGGCCGATGGCCGGAACAACATCCTGGACACGGCCAGCCGGCACGGATGGTCCCCGGAGGTCATCGGCCAGCAGCTTGCGGCCTATAACTCGCAGACCCGGCTTGCTGCTACCGAGGGCTTGGCCAACGTCAACCCGCAGACAGCGTGGGCGTATTACCAGGCGCACAAGAGTGACCTTACCGGTCAGGACAGCCTTGCGCTCGAAGGCAAGTTGCCACCGGCGCTGCTGCAATGGGGCGCGCGGGACGCGGCGAACCAACTGTTAAGCCAGAGCGGCTACAT
>CAXSFF010000838.1:0-2547 GCA_964236035.1 uncultured Acetobacteraceae bacterium | reverse complement strand
TGGCGGGTCTGGGCAGAGCCCAGCCTTGCTTGCTGACAGGTCAACGCATAGGGCCGTTGATATCGGGCCGCTATCCCGCGAGTCCTGGCCCGGGCGCGGGGCTCTCGAAGCCTTTCCCGTCCACCACCTGCACCTCGTCCTCCCAGGGCAGGCGGTACTTCCCGGCGACGAGGTCGTGCATGTAGGTGTAGGGGCAGTCGCGCGCTCCGCCCGGCACCGCGGAGAAGCCGCGATGGCCGAGCTGGTAGATGTTGTTCTCCACGCCCCAGATCCGCCGCGCCTCGCGCACCAGGTCGGGGCGGACCTCGGCGCACACGATCTCATCGGCCACGCCGCCGCCGCTGGCGATGATCGTGCCGTCGAAGTTGCACACCATCGCCTCGCCCATCGAGCTGAAGGTGCCGTCGCTGCCGCACATGCACACGTTCGCGGTCACCATCAGGTTGCAGAACGCGTTGGCCTGGTTGGTGATGCTCCAGGCGTGACGGATCGGCGCGGTGTAGCCGGCGGTGCGCAGCATGATCTCGGCTCCCTTGTACGCCGCCTCGCGCGCCATCTCGGGGAACATGCCGTCGTGGCAGATGATGAGCGCAAGCCGCGAGCCGTTCGGCCCGTCGCACACGGGAATGCCGAGGTCACCGGGCGCCCAGGGCTCGACCGGCACCCAGGGGTGCAGCTTGCGGTAGTACAGCCTCAGCTCGCCGGCATCGTCGATGATCAGCCCGACGTTGAACGGCGCGCCCTCCGGGTTCGCCTCCATGATCGAGAAGCACCCCCACAGGCGGTGCTCCCGGCACGCCGCGCGGAAGGCGGCGACCTCCGGCCCGTCCATGCGGCACATGATCGCCGGGCTGGTGTCCATCGACAGCCCGTGCAGCGCGTATTCTGGGAACACCACCAGGTCGAGGGTCGGCATCGCGCGGCGCGCCTGCGCCACCATCGCGCAGACACGCTCGGTTTGCGCCGCGAGATGGGCGGGCGTGGAGACGGACGGCAGCCTGAGCTGCACCAGGCCGATGACCACGCCGCTGGGCGAGCGGTTCAGGCCGCCCAGGCCACTCATCGTCCGATCCCCGTCGCGACCGCCGCCGACGCGCCCTGTCTGGCGCCGAGCAGCGCGTAGGTGCCGCCGCCGACCACGAGGCCGGTGACTGCCTCGCCCAGGCCCGGCAGCCACAGGTGCGCCGCCACCGCCGCCAACGCGCCGGCAACCCAGGCGAGGAACGCGGCGGGCCGGAAGCGCTCGGTGGACGCGACGCGACGCGACGGGCCGAGTAGGAGCTGGTCGACGATCATCACCGCGCCGATCGGCGGCACCAGCATCCCCAACACGTTAAGCCAGGCCAGGAACAGGCTCCATACCCCGGCCAGCGCGAGCACGCCGCCGATGCCGCCGAGCACCAGCGTGAGGATGCGCATCCGGCTGCCGAGTAGGTGGCTGTAGCCGACCGCGCCGTTGTACAGGCAGTGGGTGCACACAGAGCCCAGGTTGACGAACACGAACACCAGGGCGAGGGCGGCCAGCACCGGCCCGTGCCCCGCCAGGATCGGCAGGAAGTCGCCGCCGGAAGTGGCAGGAGCCGCCGCGGCGCCGACGGAGACGACGAGGATGCCGAACACCTGGGCGGTCAGGCCCGCGACCGGAAAGGCGGTGAACGCGGCCAGGACGGCGTCGCGCCCGCTGCCCGCCCAGCGGGTGAAGTCCGCCGTCATCGTGCCGGAGTCCGCGAACGTCGCGACCACCAGCGTGACCGCGCCGGCGAACGTCATGCCTCCCGCCGTCCCGGCGTAGGCCGTGAAGTGGCCCAGGCCGTGCTCGGAAGCGACCAGCCACAGCGCCACGATCCCGAGCAGCACGTACATCGGGGCGGCGATCATGCCGACGATGGACAGGGCGCGCACGCCGAGGAAGGTGACGCCGGTGTACAGCACGGTGGCGAACACGATCACCGCCGACTGGTTCCAGCCGAACGAATCGTGGATCACCGAGCCGGTCAGCCCGGTCTGGAACGCGTACCAGCCGATCACGATGGTGGCGAGGAAGCCGGACGCGACCGAGTAGCCGCGGGTGCCGAAGGTGCGCTTGGCCTGCAGCGCGAAGTTGAGCCCGGTGGTGCCGGCCACGTAGCTGAGCGCGCCGACGTAGGCCAGCAGGACCAGGTTGCCGACCAGGGCGGCCAGCATCGCCGGCCAGAAGCCGAGGTTGTAGGCGATCAGGCCGCCGAACACGGCGTTGGTCAGGATCATCGGGAACCCGAACCAGATCGCCGCCACGGAGCCCAGGGACTTGCGGTGCGAGAGCGGCACCGCCTCGTGTTCGAACTCGGATTCAAGGCCAGCGTGCGCGTCGCTCATCCCGGTCTTCCTTGTGTTGATGGCGCGGCCTGGGTCAGGCCGCCTGCAGTCCGGGCCGCGTGCAGCCCGGCCACCGTCGGCGGCACCCGGCCAGCCCAGGGACGGGCGCGCTCGAACGCCGCCGCCGCGCGCAGCACCGTGGCATCGCCGAGGTGGCGGCCCGTGATCTGCAGCCCGATGGGCAGGTTGTCC
>CAXSFF010000837.1:0-2550 GCA_964236035.1 uncultured Acetobacteraceae bacterium | reverse complement strand
CTCGGCGGCGCTGGACGTGGCGGACTACGCCTACGTCATCGAGACGGGGCGCATCGTGTTGCAGGGCGATGCGGCCAGCGTGGCGGAAGATCCTACGGTGGTGGCGGCCTATCTCGGCGGCTGATGCGCGCGAACGTGATCATTTATTGTGAATCGTGCCACAAATCCGACACCATCGCCCACCATTATCCTCATCGTTGGATGAGCGGTCCCGTCGGGCCGCGTGGGAGTTCAGGTGTCATCATGAGGTCGAAACTCGGTCTGCTTGCGGTGATCCCCGTGGTCGCCGGCCTGGTCGCCGCGAGCGCAACCCCGGCGCAGGCATATTGGAGCCGCGGCTATGGCGGCTACGGCGGCTATGGCGGCTATCATCGCGGCTATGGCGGCGGCGGCTTGATCGCCGGGGCCATCGTCGGGCTAGGCGTCGGCGCGGCGTTGTCCGGGGCCTATGCGCCGCGGTACTATGCCCCGCCGGCGTATTACGCGCCGCCGCCCGTCGTCTACGCGCCGCCGCCCGCGTACTACCCGGCGCCAGGCTACTACCCGGCCCCCGGCTACTACGGGCGTTAGCTGATCGGGCACGGTTCAGACGATCTTCGTCCGGACCGTGCCCACCCCTTCGATGGAGCCTTCCAGCACGTCGCCCTTCACGCAGGCCGCCACGCCATCTGGCGTGCCCGTGAAGATCAGGTCGCCTGGTTCCAGCCGCACCAGCTTGGACAGGTAGGCGATCACTTCCGGCACGCTCCAGATCAGCATGCCCAGGTCCGTGGCCTGCCTGACCTTGCCGTTTACCGTCAGCTCCAGCCTGCCCTTGCCCGGGTTGATGTCGCCCGCGCGCACCAGCATGCCGATCGGCGCCGAGTGGTCGAAGCCCTTGCCCATGTCCCACGGACGGCCAAGCTTCTTCGCCTCCGATTGCAGGTCGCGCCGGGTCATATCGAGGCCGGCGGCATAGCCCCAGACGTGCTTGAGCGCGTCCGCCTCGGCGATGTCGCTGCCGCCTGTGCCGATCGCCACCACCTGCTCCATCTCGTGGTGCAGGTCCTTGGTTTCCGACGGGTATGGCATGTCGGCCCCGTCGATCAGCAGCGCGTCGGCCGGCTTCATGAAGAAGAACGGCAGCTCCCGGTCCGGGTCGTGCCCCATCTCGCGCGTGTGGGCGGCGTAGTTGCGGCCGACGCAGTAAATCCGCCGCACCGGGAACACGCCCCCGCCGGCCACGGGGACCGCCATCATCGGCGGCGGTGTGATCACTGTCTCGGGCATACGCGTTCTCCTGGTTGAGGCGGGGAGGATACAGGCTCCCCACGTCGCCAAGAAGGGTGGTCAGACCGTCCGCGTTGCTTTATCCGCCACTCCGCGGGAGAGATGACGAATGAGCATAACGGGGTCGAAGTCGCTTTACATCCAAGTGCTGGTGGCCGTCGTGCTCGGCGCGCTGCTGGGGCATTTCGATCCGGACCTGGCCAAGCAGATGCAGCCGCTTGGCGACGCGTTCGTGAAGCTGGTACGCATGGTGATCGCGCCGATCATCTTCATCACCGTGGCGGTCGGCATCGCCAAGCTGACCGACACCGCCGCCGTCGGCCGCATCGGCCTGAAGGCGATCCTGTACTTCGAGGTGCTGACCACGCTGGCCTCGTTCATTGGCCTGGCCGTCGGCCACCTGGTGCATCCGGGCGCCGGGGTGAACGCCGACCCGCACGCGCTGAACGCCGCCGCCGTCGCCCGCTACGTCAGCGCGCCGCACCTGAACGTCACCGATTTCCTGCTCAACATCATCCCGGACACCGTGGTCGGCGCGTTCGCCAAGGGCGACATCCTGCCGGTGCTGTTCTTCGCCGTGCTGTTCGGCGTCGCCCTGGCGCGGATGGGCAAGCGCGCCGCGCCGCTGGTGCATATCGTCGACGAGGCGGGGGCGGCGTTCTTCGGCATCATCGCCTTGATCATGCGGGTGGCGCCGCTGGGCGCGTTCGGCGCGATGGCGTTCTCGATCGGCAGCTTCGGCGTCGGCACCCTGCTCAACCTGATCTACCTGATGCTGTGCTTCTACGCGACCTGCGCGGTGTTCGTGTTCGTGGTGCTGGCGATCATGATGCGGCTGTGCGGGCTCAGCCTGCTGCGGCTGCTGGCGTACCTCAAGGAGGAGGTCTTCATCGTGCTCGGCACCTCCTCCTCCGAGGCGGCGCTGCCGACATTGATCGAGAAGCTGGAGGGGATGGGCTGCCCGCAGCAGATGGTCGGGCTGACGGTGCCGCTGGGATACGCGTTCAACCTGGACGGCACCTCGATCTACTTCACCATGGCGATCACCTACATCGCGCAGGCGCTCAACATCGACCTGAGCTGGGGCGAGTACATCGGCATCGTCGCCGTGCTGCTGCTGACCTCGAAGGGGGCGGCGGCGGTGACGGGCGGTGGCTTCATCACGCTGGCGGCGACGCTGGCGACGCTGGGCGGCAAGATCCCCGTCGAGTCGATCGTGCTGGTGTTGGGCATCGACCGCTTCATGAGCGAGGCGCGCGCCATCACCAACCTGTTCGGCAA
>CAXSFF010000836.1:0-2553 GCA_964236035.1 uncultured Acetobacteraceae bacterium | reverse complement strand
GGCCCACCAAGGCCATCATGTCCGGCGTCGCGATGCAGCGGTCGAACTCGATCTCGCCGGCCTGCACCTTCTCCGCCAGGTCCTCGGCGCCCACCACGTCGGCACCGGCGTCCAGCGCTTCCTGCGCCTTCACGTTGCGGGCGAACACCCCGATGCGCAGGGTCTTGCCCGTGCCGTTCGGCAGGTTGATCAGTCCGCGCACCATCTGATCGGCATGACGCGGGTCGATGCCGAGGTTCATCGAGAACTCCACGGTCTCGTCGAACTTCGCCTTGGCGTTGCTCTTGACCGCCTCGATCGCCTCATCCAGCGAATACAGCTTGGTGCGGTCGATAGCCGCGTAACCAGCCTTCAGGCGCTTGTCATGTGCCATCGGATCAGCCCTCCACCACGGTCAGGCCCATCGAGCGCGCCGACCCCGTCAGCATGCGCATCGCGGCGTCCGCGTCGTTGGCGTTCATGTCCTTCATCTTGGTCTCCGCGATCTCGCGCAACTGGCTCTGCGTCACCCGGCCGACCGCGGCGCCCTTGCCCGGCGTGGTGGTGCCCTTGGTGATACCAGCCGCCTTCTTCAGGAAGTACGTGTTCGGCGGCGTCTTGGTGATGAAGGTGAACGTGCGGTCGCCGAATGCCGTGATCACCACGGGGATCGGCATGCCCGGCTCGAGCTGCTGGGTCGCCGCGTTGAATTCCTTGCAGAACGCCATGATATTCAAGCCGCGCTGACCGAGTGCGGGTCCGACTGGCGGCGACGGATTGGCTTTTCCCGCGGGAATCTGCAACTTAATGTAGCCGACGATCTTCTTAGCCATGCCCTGGCTCCTTGACCAAGGGACCGTGGTGCCGACGACCCGGCAGGCAGCGATAGCTGCCACAGGTCTCCCACGTTCCGGATGAGCGCGGGGTTCTAGGAGTTTGGGTGCGGGCTGTCCAGTGTTTTATGCAACGGCCTCGCAGCGGCATCCAGACAGCACCGTCAGGCAGCTTTGGCGAGGGCGTCCTCTCCATCCAACACCGCGGCGACTGCGTGCACGGCGGCGGTGCGGGCGGCGGTCGGACGGCGTTGTTATGCGAGGCCGGTTCCCCTCAGATCACCAGCTCGATCAGGAACGGGCCTGGCCGCCCGTTGGCCTGGGCGAGCAGCGCGGCGAACTGCTCCATCGTCTCGGCCCGCGCCGACTCCACGCCAAGACCCTCGCCGATGCGGCGCCAGTCCAGCGCCGGGTTGCCGAGGTCCAGCATGTCCAGCGCCGTCCGCCCCGGGTTGGCCCCGACGTTGGCCAGCTCTCCCAGCAGGATCTCGTACTTGCGGTTGGCGAAGATCACCGTCGTCACGTCCAGCCGCTCGCGCGCCTGCGTCCACAGCGCCTGCACCGTGTACATCGCCGAGCCGTCCGCCTGCAGCGTGATCACGCGGCGGCCCGGGCATGCCACGGCGGCCCCCGTCGCCATCGGCATGCCGCTGCCGATCGCCCCGCCCGTCAGCTGCAGCCAGTCGTGCGGCGGCGCGTCCCGGGTCGAGGGGAACAGCCCGCGGCCGAAGGTGACGCTCTCGTCGACGATGATCGCGTGCTCCGGCATCAGCGCCGCCAGCGTGCGCGACATCGCCTCCGCCGTGACCTTGCCGGATGCGGCGTCCGGCCGTGTCCCGGCGATCACCGCCGCGGGGGTCGCGCCTAGCCGCTCGGCGAGCGCCGCCAATGCCGCCGGGCCGTCCTGCTCCGGGCGCGACAGCACATGGATGATGCAATCCGGCGGCGCCTGCCGGCTCGGCTTGCCGGGATAGGCGAAGAAGCCGACCGGCTCGGTGGCGCCGACCAGCACGATGTGGCGCAGCCCGGCCAGCGCCGCCACGGCCATGTCGGTCGGGTATGGCACCCGCTCGATGAACACGCGGCCACGGCCCCGCTCGATGCGGGCATTGGAGGTCTGCGCCAGCATGCGCGCCCCCGTGGCCGCCGCGATGCCTCCCGCTGCCGCGAGCGGCTCCATGCGCAGCGCGTGCCCGGCCACCAGCAGCAAGGCCGGCTCGCCCGAGCGCAGCACCCGCGCCACCGCCTCGATGATCCCGTCATCGACGGCGGTGGGGGGTGGCGGCGGCAACGGCACGGCGACGACGCCGCCCGCGTCCCAACTGGTGTCGGACGGCAGGATCAGCGTCGCGATCTGACCCGGCGGCGACCGCGCGGCCTGCACCGCCGCCGCGGCATCGGCGCCGACCCCGTCCGCGCGCGTCGCCGTGCGGGTCCAGCCCGACACCGGGCGCGCCCAGCCCTCCGTGTCGGCGGTCAGCGGCGCGTCCAGCGGGCGATGGGTGGTGGCCTGGTCGCCGACGATGTTGACGATGGGGCTGCGTGCGCGCCTGGCGTTGTGCAGGTTGGCCAGGCCGTTCGCCAGCCCGGGGCCGCAATGCAGCAGCGTCGCCGCCGGGCGGTCGGCCATGCGGCCATAGCCATCGGCCGCGCCCGTCACCACGCCCTCGAACAAGCCGAGCACGCAACGCATGCCGGGGATGCGGTCCAGGGCGGCGACGAAATGCATCTCGCTGGTGCC
>CAXSFF010000835.1:0-2554 GCA_964236035.1 uncultured Acetobacteraceae bacterium | reverse complement strand
ACCCCCCTGCGCGCGCCCATGCAAGGCACCGTCGTCGCGCTCGGCGTAGCCGTCGGCGACACGGTGCGGGCGGGGCAGGAGGTGCTGCTGATGGAGGCGATGAAGATGCAGCATGGCGTATTCGCCGAGACGGGCGGCATCGTGCGCGCGCTGTCCGTCGCGCTGGGCGACACCGTCTTCGAGGGCGCGGCACTGGTGTTCATCGAACCCGCCGAGGTTGCCGGCAGCAGCGACGCCATCGCGCGGCAGATCGATCCCGACACGATCCGCCCGGACCTCGCGACCGTGCTGGAGCGTGCCCGGCGCACGACGGACGTCGCCCGCCCCAAGGCGGTGGAACGACGCCGCGCCACCGGCCAGCGCACCGCACGGGAGAACATCGCGGACCTCGTCGATGCCGACTCCTTCGTCGAGTACGGCCGGATGGTCGTCGCCGCCCGCCGCTCGATCCGCACGCTGGAGCAGTTGATCGAGGAATCCCCCGCCGATGGCCTGATCATGGGCCTCGCCACTATCAACGGCGATCGTTTTCCCGAAGAGAAAAGCCGCGCCATCGTCGTTTCCTATGATTACACCGTCTACGCCGGCACCCAGGGACGCATGGGGCACCAGAAGCAGGATCGCATGTTCGAGCTTGCCGAACGCCTGCGCCTGCCCGTCGTGCTCTTCGCCGAGGGCGGCGGCGGGCGCGGCAGCGACACCGACCTCGGATCAGCGGTCGAGACCGAGACGTTCCACAAATTCCCGGTGCTGTCGGGCCTCGTGCCGCTGGTCGGCATCGCCTCCGGCCGCTGCTTCGCGGGCAACGCTGTCCTTCTCGGCTGCTGCGACGTGATCATCGCGACCGAGAACAGCACGATCGGCATGGCCGGTCCGGCGATGATCGAAGGCGGCGGACTGGGCGTGTTCAGGCCCGAGGAAGTCGGGCCGATGTCGGTGCAGGTGCCGAACGGCGTGGTGGACATCCTGGTGCGCGACGAGGCCGAGGCGGTCGCGGCGGCAAAGAAGTACCTGTCCTATTTCCAGGGCCGCACCGAGGGATGGACATCCCCTGACCAGCGCCGGTTGCGCCACGTCGTCCCCGAGGACCGGCTGCGCGGCTACGACATGCGCGACCTGATCGCCACATTGGCCGACGAGGGTTCGGTGCTGGAAATCCGCGGCGGGTTCGGCTTCGGCATGATCACCGCGCTGATCCGCATCGAAGGCCGTCCGCTCGGCGTGATCGCCAACAACCCACGCCATCTGGGCGGCGCGATCGACAGCGACGCCGCTGACAAGGCCGCGCGGTTCATGCAGCTTTGCGACGCGCACGACATCCCGCTGCTGTCGCTGAACGACAACCCCGGCAACATGGTCGGGCCGGAGGCGGAGAAGACCGCGCTAGTAAGGCATTGCTGCCGCAGCTACCTGGTCGGCGCGAACCTGACCGTTCCCGTGCTGATGGTCTGCATCCGCAAGGCGTACGGCCTCGGCAAGCTGGCCATGATCGGCGGCGGCATGCGCCTGGGCGTCTTCACCGTCGCCTGGCCCACTGGGGAGTTCGGCGGCATGGGGCTGGAAGGCCAGGTCAAGCTCGGCCGCCGCAAGGAGCTGGAGGCGATCCAGGACCCAGCCGAGCGGCGCGCCGCCTATGAGCGTATGGTTGCGGAGCTGTACGAGCGCGGCCGGGCGATCAACCAGGCGACAGGCTTCGGGGTGGACGAGGTGATCGATCCCGCGGAGACTCGCCGCTGGATAACGGCTGGGCTACGATCCGTGCCGCCGGTGCCGGTCAGGACGGGGAAGAAGCGGCCCTGCGTTGATGGGTGGTGAACGGCGTGTCAAACGGCGTTGTAACGTGGACCTCGACGTCACAGCGCAAACGATCCAAAGTGAATTTAGATAGCGGGCGTTCCCAAAGCACCTGCCACACTTCAGGCGATCCCCGGACGACCAGCGTCAGCCCTGCCCGATCATCCTGAATTGCCCGTCATTACTACACCGCAGCCTTGAGTTCCTTGGCCACTCGAAATGCTACCTTCTTGCTGGCGGCAATCTGGATAGTCTCTCCTGTGGCGTGGTTCAAAGCAGGGTAACGCCCGAAACGCGGAAATTCTTGGCTGGCGCGGCTTTGGCCGAATTTAGTGTAACCCAAAATAGCGCTTTTTGGACCACGTCCACAGACGCTGCCCAAGCCGCAATTGGCTTCTCCTATCGAGAGTTTTCGGACGGTCTGAGATGTTTGCCGTCATCCAAAACGCGGTGACCCTTAACGTACGAGGCTGCAGAGAATCCCTCGCAACCCCCAACAGAGCGTCATTACGCCGACTTCAGCATTTGGGTCCGGTACTTGGGGGCCAGTTGCTCCGCCAGCTTGCCTTTCTCCGCCTTCTCCTCGCTGCTGAGCTTGGGCAACGGCATAGAGCGGCTCTGGACGGGCACGCCGATCGCCATGAAGTACTCGTCCTGCCCCGCCGGTGTGCACATGCACAGCATATGCACCGTCTTGCCCGACACGTTCTTGAACTGGTGCGGCGCGTTGGAAGGGATGTTGACGGTGAACGGCGCCTTC
>CAXSFF010000834.1:0-2554 GCA_964236035.1 uncultured Acetobacteraceae bacterium | reverse complement strand
TCGGCCACGACCCGTTCAGCGGCCAGGTGTTCGTGTTCCGGGGTCGGCGCGGCGACCTGGTCAAGATCCTGGCCTGGCACAACATGGGCCTGTGCCTGTTCGCCAAGCGGCTGGAGCGCGGACGGTTCGTCTGGCCCTCGGCCAAGGACGGCGTGGTGTCGCTGACTCCCGCCCAGCTGTCGATGCTGTTGGAGGGTTATCGACTGGCGTGCGCCAGTGCGCACTTGGCGGCCGGAGATGGCCGGATAGCGCCACGCGGCGCTGTACAGCCGGGGCAGGCACCGCCATGATGCCCGGGCGTGCCGATCGACCTTTCCACCCTGCCGGACGACCTGGACGCGCTGCGGGCGCTGATTGCCGTGCAGGCCGCGACGATCGCCCGCCAGGAGACGGAGCTGGACGGGCAGCGCTCGCGCATCGCGCAGCTGCGGGCGCAGCTGGCCCGGCTGCGCCGCATGCAGTTCGGCCGCTCGTCGGAGAAGCTGGACGCCGCCATCGCGCAGCTGGAGCTGGCGCTGGAGGACCTCGAGGAGGAGAGCGGCGCCGAGACGGTGCTGCAGCCGCCCGTTGAGGAGCCTGCTGCATCCGACGTGGCACCCGGGCCGGCACGGCGGCCGCTGCCGGAGCACCTCCCCCGCGACGTGGTCGAGCATGCCGCCGCCTGTGCCTGCCCGGCCTGTGGCGGGGCGCTGCGCCGCCTCGGCGAGGACGTAACCGAGGTGCTGGAGTACGTGCCCGCCTCGTTTCGGGTCACCCGGCACGTGCGGCCGAAGTTCTCCTGCCGCTCCTGCGAGACGATCACCCAGGCGCCCGCGCCCAGCCTGCCGGTGCGCCGCGGCCGCGCCGGGCCTGGGCTGCTGGCCCACGTGCTGGTGGCGAAGTTCTGCGATCACCTGCCGCTCTACCGCCAGTCAGAGATCTACGCCCGCGAGGGCGTGGACCTGGAGCGCTCCACCCTGGCCGACTGGGTGGGACAGGCCGCCGCATTGCTGCGACCGCTAGTGGACGCGATCGAGCGCCACGTCCTGGTGGGCGATCGCCTGCACGCAGACGACACGCCGGTGCCGGTGCTGGCGCCGGGCACCGGCAAGACCAGCACCGGACGCCTCTGGGCCTACCTGCGCGACGAGCGGCCATACGCGGGGCCGGCGCCTCCAGCGGTGCGCACCCACTACAGCCCCGATCGCCGCGGCGAGCACCCGCGGGCGCACCTGGCCGGGTTTGGCGGCGTGCTGCAGGCCGACGGCTATGCCGGGTTCGGCAGGCTCTACGAGTGCGGCGGTGTCGTCGAGGCAGCCTGCTGGGCCCATGCACGCCGCAAATTCCACGACATCCACGCTGCCGGCACATCGCCGCTGGACCGCGAGGCGCTGGAGCGCATCGCAGCGCTCTACGCCATCGAGGCCCGCATCGGCGGCAAGCCGCCCGACCTGCGCAGGCAGGTGCGCCAGGAGCACGCCCGGCCGCTGTTGGACGATCTCAAGGGATGGCTCGAAGCGACACGGGACAGGGTCTCCGGCCGCAGCGACGTGGCGGCGGCAATCCGCTACGCCCTGTCGCGCTGGACGGCGCTGACCCGCTACGTCGAGGACGGCACCATCGCCATCGACAACAATCCGGTCGAGCGCGCCATGCGGCCCGTGGCCCTGGGCCGGAAGAACTGGCTGTTCGCCAGATCCGACGCGGGCGGCCAGCGTGCCGCGGCGATCTACAGCCTGATCGGCACGGCAAAGCTCAACGGCCTCGACCCCGAAGCCTACCTGCGCCACGTCCTCGGCTGCATCGCCGATCACCCGGTCAACCGTGTCGCCGAACTGCTGCCCTGGAACATCGGCAAGGATCGGGTCCGCACCGCAGCCTAAAGAAAGTCAATTAGGCAACGCCGCGGGCACGACCGGACGCTTACGATGCTCGGCGAGGCCTAAGGCGCGCAGGCAGTTTGCGACGGTGCGCGGGCCGACTGCCAGCAGGGCACCAACCGCCAGGGCCGCGGCAGTCAGGCGCGTCCGCGGCGAAAAGGCGGCCAGGTATGGCGTGAGCCAGGCAAGAAAGCTGGGCGACAGATGAAGAGCGGGGCGGATCATGGCGGACCTGCTGGGCTATGCCGGGGCTGCAAGCCTCAACCAGGTCACGGACAGAAGGGATCACAATGGCGGCAAGCGATCCCGTGCTGGAGCAGATCGCAACCTACCCGTGGCCGCGCGGCGGCGTGCAGGTGCGCCGGGTCCGGGGCGGCTACACCCTGACATCGGCCCGCACGGGCGCGCCCGTGGCCCGGCTAAAGCCATCCCCGTCCAGTGACAGCTTCGAAATTCTATGGTGGCGCCGTGACGCTTGGGGACCTGCCGGGCCGTTCGGCGCTGTCCTGCCACTCGACGACGCGCTCGCATTCATCGCCGATGAGCCAGCGTTCTGGATACAAGCCTGACCTCACGGCCCGGTGATATGGCCAAAGTCGAGGCCCGTTGTCTGATCGTGTACCTGGACGCAAGGGCTGTTTTCACATCGGCGGTCTCCCTTTCGGTTCAGCGTCGTCGTGCCTGCCGGCTCCATG
>CAXSFF010000833.1:0-2556 GCA_964236035.1 uncultured Acetobacteraceae bacterium | reverse complement strand
CGTGCGATCCCTGTCGGTGCTACCGCTCGCAAGGCGGTCAGCCAAATGACCAGACTTTGCGTCTCCTGCTGGTTCTGGTGGCGAGATGGCCTCCATCCCGGTCGCGGCCGGGCTGTGAACGTGAGTTCTCCTTGAGCCTGGCGTGCTACGGATCGTCCGTGGCATCGCCCGTCTGAAAGTCGCCGGCCTGCGGTGGCGCGATGGGCGTGAACAGGCTGCGGTCGGGCTTGAGGTCGAGCAACGGCGTGCCGTCCAGGCAGTCGAGGCCACGCACCAGCACCGACGCGCCCTCGATGCCGACCAGCCGGGCGATGGACGTGCCGAGCGGGTTGGGCCGCACCGGGGAGCGCAGCGAGAACGTGCCGCGCGCGATGCCGTCGTTGGCCGGGCTTTGCCGGACCAGGTCGCGGCGGGACAGGTGCAGCCAGTAGATCACCTCCACCCGCTCGTACTGCTGCAAGCCGTCCAGCGCCGCCACCCATGGCTCGAACACCTCGATGCGGCACAGCGGGCCGTCGTGCCGCCCCTGCCGTGGGGTTTCCAGGCGGGAAGCCCATGGCGTGCGGATGCGGCCGATGAACACCAGGCCGGCATCGGTGGCGGCCGGCGGCGCGACTGCGACCTCCGCCGCCCGCACCTCGTTCTCCCGGACCATGCCGGCCCCTAGTGCCCGGCGTGCTGCGGGGCTGGCGCCGCCGCGGCAACGCCGATTCGCGCCAGGTCGTGCACGCCGCGTCCGCCGCGCTTGTCGCCGGGCACCACCACCCGCAGGTGCCCCGGCTCCAGCGGCTGCCCATCTGCGCGAAGAGCCAGGATGACCTGCTTGCCCTCGAACTCCGGGGACAGCTCGCCCATCGCCAGCACCGCCGTGTAGCCGTCCTGCCCCGTGAGCACGACGGTCCCGCGCACGTCGCCCTGGTGCTTGGCGGGATCGACGGCGCCAGCATGGGCGAGCACCGTCCAAAGCAGCGGACCCTCGAAGGTCCGGCTGAGCGCGCCCGGCGCAGTCCCGGTCGGCACAGGCACTTGCAGGGACGGCAGCGCCGCCAGCGCCGCGGCCGTGAGCGTCATGTCCCGCTCCGGCCCGCTGACGACGATGCCGGTGTCCGTGACCGCGCCAGGTACCGCAACATCGGCAGGAGCAAGGTCTGCGGCGCGAGACGGCGCGTCCGCCGCGTAGGACAGGGCGGCGATGACGAACGCCGCAGCGATCCGGACACCTCGCATGGGCATGCCCCCTACTTGGCGACCGAGGTGACCCGGCCCTTGATCTGGTTACGTGCGCTCAGCTTCATCATGGGGTGGCCTTCCGATCTATCCTGGGGACAGCCTAGCCTCCAGTTTGACCCGGCCATAGCACCAATCAAGCCAGCGCCCTTTCAAGCTTGGCGCAAGTTCCATGAACCGTTATATACCGTCGGATATTGCCAACCCGGGACCGCGCTGCCAACCTGCCTGGCAATGAAACCAATCCTGGTTGCCTGCCCCGAGGTCAAGATGACAGCACCCACCGCAAACCGCCCGCACATCCTGCTGGCCTCGGCTGCCTGCGCTGTCCTGCTGTCCGCTGCCCCCGTGGCGCACGCGGGTCCGCTGACGCTGTATGCGGCCGGCAGCCTGACCGCCGCGCTCACCACGGTGGCCAACGATTTCACCGCGACCACGGGCACCCCGGTCACCACCAAGTTCCTGTCCTCCGGCACGCTGCGCCAGCAGATCGAGGCCGGGGCGCGGCCCGACGTGTTCGCCAGCGCCGACATCGGCAACCCGGCCACGCTGCAGGCCGAGGGACTGGCCGGGCCGGTGGTCAACTTTGCCAGCAACCGCATCGTCGCCGTCACGCGCAGCAACGAGGGCATCACCCAGGCCAACTTGCTGTCGAGCCTCCTGAACCCCAACGTGCGGGTCGGAACCTCCACCCCCATCTATGACCCGCAGGGCGATTACGAGGAGCAGGTGTTCGCCAATGCCGACGCCCTGGACCCGGGCGCGAAGGCGACGCTGGACGCCAAGGCCCAGCGCCTGACAGCCGGGCCGACCTCGCCCTCCGTGCCGGCCGGGCAGAACACGCTGGTGTACTTCCTCGACACCACGGACACGACCGACATCTTCCTGAACTACTACACCTCCGCCATTGCCGCGGTGGCGCTGGACCCCAACCTGACCGAGATCGACCTGCCGACGAACCTCGCCGTCTCGGCCGAGTACGGCGAGACCATCATCACGGGCGCCCAGGAACCCGGCGGGGCGGCGCTGGAGAATTACCTGCTGACCTTCGACGCGCAGGCGGTTCTGGCCGCCAACGGCTTCGGCCCACCTGCGGCCGTGCCGGAGCCTGCCAGCCTGGCCATGCTCGGGATGGCGGTGGCCGGGCTGGCGGCGGCACGGCGGCGGCGCGAAGCGTCCTGAGCGACAGTCCGCCGCCGCCTCCACCGCGTTCAGCGGGTGGTAGGAGATACTGGCGCTCGAAGCTTTTCAAGGATCGCTGGCCTTATCGGTTGGCCAAGGCCACGCCGACCGCGGCGACGACCATGCCGGCGACCTGGATCGGGGCCA
>CAXSFF010000832.1:0-2557 GCA_964236035.1 uncultured Acetobacteraceae bacterium | reverse complement strand
TCGCCGGGCTATGCCTACGAGCGTGCGCCGGACCAGGCGCACTTCCTGTCGCGCCAGAAGACCAAGCAGCTGTTCCGGGATATCCTGGCCAAGGGCCGCGGCAAGGGCTGGAAGTTCACCCAGTCGCCGTTGTTCATGAACTTCCTGGCCGGCAACGAGACCTACCACTGCACGCCCTGGGGCAAGCCGACCCGCAACGTGTTCGGCTGGCAGCGGCCCTGCTACCTGCTCGGCGAAGGCTACACCAAGACCTTCAAGGAGCTGATGGACACCACCGACTGGGACAAGTATGGCACGGGGAACTACGAGAAGTGCGCCGACTGCATGGTGCATTCCGGCTACGAGGCGACCGCCGTGGTGGACGCCGTGAAAAGCCCGCTGAAGACCCTTGCCGTGGCGCTGCGCGGCCCGCGCCTGACGGGGCCGATGGCGCCGGAAATCCCGCTGACCAACCAGCGTCCGGCGGACTACGTGTTCAGCCGGCACGTGCAGGAGAAGATGGCCGAGCTGAAGCACAAGCCGCGCGCGGTCGAGTCGGCCGACGCCGACTAGGCCTAGTTAGCTCATAGCAAGTTGGCCGTTTTCGGCCTGCGAGGTAACTGGTCCAATAGGGAGAAGATCCGGGTTCTCGGGCGCGACCTGTTCGACGTGGCAGCCCAGCACGGGAAGGAAGTCCGTCATGGCCACTGCCATGGGGAGCCATGCCGGCCTTGCCAACTTCTGGTCTGTCTTCGTCACGACCCACGCAAAGCGCGGAAGAACTGCGGAAACGGGTCAAGTCTGATTCCACGCCACCGATGCGCCAACACAGTCGCTCGGCGGGCATTATCAAATAATTATGTTTTAGCCGCCAGAGTAAGCGCTTGTCAGCCGAGTGCCTCCTCCAGCTGAGAGACAAGCCATGCCAGCCCAGATGCTTGAGCAGCTCTTGAAGGTTTTCAACATTCACGACCAGGATCTCGCGCTTCTTCACAGCTGCAGTCTGGCCGACGGCGGCATCGTCGCCCACGCGATGGGCGAACGGTCCGCGGACGATGCCGGCCCCGAGATGATGGCTGCAAAGCGCGACCTGGAGGTGACACGGTTGCGATTGGACTACTGGTCCAGCGTCGCAGGCGGGCGCATCGACAACACCTTCGTCGATCTGGCATGCCGGCTTGGAGCAGCCTTCTTCGACATTGGCGTTCCGCCCCAAGCCCTGATCATAGGCCACTCGATAACCACGGGCATCATCATCAGGGCGCTGCCTGGCATCTCGGGCGGATGGTGGGGATGGACGCCGTGGGTCGCTGCTCGCACCCTGCGCCTGTACCAGGCTCAATCCATGGTGCGTTCTGTCCTCGACAAGGTGGCCTTGCTCGCCCTGACCATCGTGCTCGACGGCTACAACTGCGCCCAGGCCGCAGAGAAGCAGCACAAGATGGACAGCATCGAACGGAGCTTCGGTACTAAGATCACCGGCACCGTGGAAGCGATGACCGGGGATTTCGGCCAGTTCGATGCGGCGCTGCAGGCGATGTGCGAATCCGCGTCCCACACGTCCAAAGCTGCGGACGCTGCAGACGGCGCAGCCACCGAGGCAAGGTGCACCGCCGCCACGGTCACCGCCGCCACCGAGGAACTGGCCTTCAGCATGTCCGAAATCACCGGCCAAGTGTCGCAGGCCACGGCAATCGCCGCCACGGCGGTCGGCACGGCGAAGCGCACGGACAGCGTGGTGAGGGCGCTGGCGGAGGGTGCGCAGAAGATTGGCGACGTGGTGAATCTGATCAGCAGCATCGCCGGGCAGACGAACCTGCTGGCATTGAACGCCACGATCGAGGCAGCGCGTGCGGGGGAAGCCGGCAAAGGTTTCGCGGTGGTGGCGTCGGAGGTGAAAAGCCTGGCGAGTCAAACGGCGCAGGCGACGCAGGAGATCAGCCAGCAGATCGGCCAAATCCAGGACGCGACCCGGGAGGCGGTGCTGACAGTTCAAGGGATCGACGAAGCGATCGGCAAACTGAGCCAGGTTTCGGGACAGATCGCGCTGGCGGTCAGGCAGCAACGCGTCGCCACGGAAAACATCGCGCGATCAGTGGTCCAGGCGGCATTCGGCAACGAAGAGGTTTCCCGGCTGACCACGAGCATCCGCGGCTACAGCCAGTCCACTATCGAAGCCGTCGAACGCTTGGCCGGCAACGCGGCAGAACTCACAAGCCGGTCCAGCATTCTGCATGACGCGGCACGGAGCTTCATCAAGGACGCGAAGGCGGCCTGACCCTTCTGCACCGGCGGATACGTCGAACACGTCGCGTCTGGCGTGGAACGCGGCGGTCAGCTCTCTGATTGGGGTTGTTGGAGTCAAGCTTTGTCCTTGTTCCTGAAGCTATCCCCGTAGGTTACTTGCTTTTCTTTGCGGCAGACGCATGACCGCCGCATGATGGGCCAGTTACCTCATAGGCCGAAAAACGGCCAACTTGCAGAACGATGGAGCGGCCGTTTGGCACCTACAAGCCAACAGTGTCTAGCACTACCTGGGCACTTTGTGCTTAGCGGTGGGCAGGAACCTGCGCCTGCA
>CAXSFF010000831.1:0-2559 GCA_964236035.1 uncultured Acetobacteraceae bacterium | reverse complement strand
CGCAGGCGGCCGAACGCGGCGCGGCGGGCGGCGGAGCGCGGCGGCGGGAAGCCCAGGAACAGGAACGGCTGCGGCGGCAACCCGCTCAGCACGAGCGCCAGCACGGCCGCGTTGGCCCCGGGGATCGCCGCCACCGGCAGCCCCGCCGCCAGCGCCGCCCGCACCAGGCGGTAGCCAGGGTCCGACACCAGCGGCGTGCCCGCGTCCGACACCAGCGCGATCCGGCGCCCGGCGCGCAACTGCTCCAGCAGGTCCGGGATGCGGGCGTCCTCGTTGAACTCGTGCAGCGGCGAGGTGGCGGCCTCGATGGCGTAGGCGTGCAGCAGGCGGTGGGTCGTGCGGGTGTCCTCGCACAGCACCAGGTCGGCCGCCCGCAGGACGTTGAGCGCGCGGGGGGAAATGTCGCCAAGGTTGCCGATGGGCGTGGAAACCAGCACAAGACCATCTGGCGCCGGACTTGCCTTGGCGCCGGGGGCCGGCCCGTCGGCAGGATTGTCGGGCATCACCGGAGGACGGTCGTTGGCGCGTGTGGCATTGCATCTCCTATCCCTGGTTGGGCTGGCGGCGATAGGGCTGGCCGGGTGCGTCGACCCGAATGCCGCCCCGCCGCGCGTCGTGGCCGTGGCGCCGCCGCAGCGGGTGGCGATCCTGTTGCCGCTGACAGGGCCGAACGCGGCGCTGGGGCGCGACATGCTGCGGGCGGCGCAACTGGCGCTAGGTGACAGCGGCCTGCAATTGGACGTGCGCGACACCCTCGGCAGCCCGGTGGGCGCGGCGGCGGCGGCAACGGCGTCGGTGGCGGACCATGACGCCGCCATCATCGGCCCGCTGACCGCCGGCGAGACGGACGCCGCCGCCGGGTCCGCGGGCGGCATCCCGATCCTCGCCTTCACCTCCGACCGCCAGCGGGGGCGCCCGGGCGTGTGGCCGCTGGGGGTGACGCCGGAGCAGCAGGTCGCGCGCCTGATGCAGGCATTGCGGGAGCAGGGCAAGAGCCGGGTCGCCGCCGTGCTGCCCGACAACGCGTTCGGCAACGCCCTCGCCACGGGGCTGACCCTCGCCATCGCCGGCCAGGGCGGGCCGGAGCCGGTGGTCCGCCGCTACCAGGATGGCCGCCTGCCGCCGCTGACCGCCGCGTTGAAGGAGGTCGCCGACTACGACAGCCGCCGCAGCCTCGCCCAGCTCGACGCGCTGCCGCCGCCCTCCGCCGATCCGGCCGCCGATGCACCGCCATCCGCGCCACTGCCGTTCGACCCGGCCTCGCTGCCGCCGCCGCCGTTCGACGGGCTGCTGCTGGGGGCGCAGGCCGGGGTGCTGCAAGGCGCGATGCGGCTGCTGCCGACCTACGGCATCCACCTGCCGGAGGTGCGGGTGATCGGCCCCGCCACCTGGGCGCGCGACACCATCGCCCGGCCGAACCTCACCGGCGCCTGGTTCGCCGCCCCCGACCCGGCGGGCCGCTCGGACTACGAGCGCGCGTTCTCCGCCCGCTACGGCGCGCCGCCGCCGCCACAGTCGGATGTGGCCTACGACGCGGCCCGCCTGGTGCGCGGCCTGCTGACCGACCCGGCGCTGCTGACTCGCCCGCTGCGCTTCGCCGGGGTCGACGGCCTGCTGTCGCTCACCCCGGACGGCCAGGTGCGCCGCAGCCTCGCCGTGTTCGAGATCCAGAACGGCGGCCCCGTGATCGTGGCGCCGGCGGCGTTCCCGGCCCCCGGCAGCTGAGTCCGCCCAGCCGAGTGCCGCCGATCCGCCTGGCGCTGGTGCTGTTCGCCGCATCAGCCATCGCGGCGGTGCCGCTGGCCGCGCTGGCGGTGCTGCTGGCGTCCGGCGCCGCCGCCGAAGGGCCTGGGCTGCTGGCGATGCTGGCGGTGGCCGGCGCCGCGCTGGCGATCGGAACCGCCTGGGCGCGCGACCATGCCAACCTGCTGGAGCGGCTGCGCACGGGCGGGTCCAGCGCGCCGGAGCCGATGCACATCGGTCCCAACGACACCCTGATGCGGGAGATCGGCCGGCTGGTCCGCGTCACGGCCGAGCGCGATGGCGTGCTGGAGCGGCGGCTGCACACCGAGGAGGCCATCGTCGAGGCGCTGCCCGACCCGATGATCGTGCTCGCCGCCGACCGCTCCGTGTTGCGCGCCAATGCCGCCGCCCGCGCCGCCTTCGGGTCCGACATGCCCTCCGTGCTGCGCCACCCCGGGTTGCGCGGCGCCATCGACCGCACTCTGGCCCAAGGGGCGGCACAGACGGCGGAGCTGTCGCTCTCCGTCCCCGTGGCGCAGGAGGTCTATGCCACCGTGTTCGCGTTGGCGTCGCCCGCCACGCCACAGGGGGGCGTCCGCATCGCCGCCGTGCTGTCCAACCGCACCCGCGAGCGTGCTCTTGAACGGATGCGGGCCGATTTCGTCGCCAACGCCAGCCACGAGCTGCGCACGCCGCTGGCCAGCCTGATCGGCTTCATCGACACCCTGCGCGGCCCGGCGGCGGACGACCCGCCGGCGCAGGCCCGCTTCCTGCAGATCATGGCCGAGCAGGCGCAGCGCATGAACCGCCTGATCG
>CAXSFF010000830.1:0-2564 GCA_964236035.1 uncultured Acetobacteraceae bacterium | reverse complement strand
CATCACGCCGCGGATGGGGCCGGGCTTCGTGGAGGCGCTGCCGGTCGGCAAGTTCCACGGCGTCGGCCCCGTGACGGCGGCGCGGATGAACGCGCTCGGCATCCACACGGGGCTTGATCTGCGGCGGCAGTCGCGCGCCTTCCTGGCCGAGCATTTCGGCAAGGCGGCGGACTACTACCACGGCGTCGCCCGCGGCCATGACGAACGGCCGGTCGAGGCGGACCGGGTGCGCAAGTCCGTCGGCGCCGAGACCACCTTCGCCCGCGACCTGGTGGCGTGGCCGGAGGTCGGCCCGGCATTGGAGCCCGTGTTCGCCAAGGTGTGGGCGGCCTGCAGCCGGGGCGGGCATGCCGGGCGCACGGTGACGGTGAAGGTCAAGTACGCCGACTTCCAGCAGATCACCCGCAGCCGGTCCGCCCTGGCGCCGATCGCCTCGCCCGGCGAGCTGGAACGGATCAGCCTCGACCTGTTGCGGCCCTGCTTCCCGCCGCCCCGGGGCATCCGCCTGCTCGGCGTGACGATCTCCGGCCTCGCCGTTGCCGAGGCGCCCCGGCCAGGACAACTGACCCTCCTGCTCGACTCCGCACGCTGCTGACCGTCTGCGGCGGCCCCATAAGGATAGTCCTATGCCCGTTCGCCTTCGCCTGCCGACCCGGCGGGCGCTGCTCGCCGCCACCGCCGGGCTGTTGCTGCCGCGCGGCCTGCTGGCGGCGGACGCGCCGAGGCAGGGCGGCACGCTGGCGATGGCCGTGTGGCCCGATCCGCCGATGCTGGTCAGCGCGTTCTCCCTCTTCGACCCGGTGGTCATCGTCAGCTCGAAAATGACCGAGGGGCTGCTCAGCTACGGCTACGGCTTCCAGCCGCAGCCGCAGCTTGCGACGGCATGGCAGGTGGCGCGCGACGGCCTGTCGATCCGCTTCACCCTGCGCCAGGGCGTGAGGTGGCATGACGGGCAGGGGTTCAGCTCCGCGGATGTCGCCTACAGCATCCTGCAGGTCCTGAAGCAGCACCATCCACTCGGCCGCGTCGCCTTTGCCGACGTCACGGCGGTCGACACGCCGGACCTGGCCACCGCGATCCTGCGGCTGGCGAAGCCGTCGCCGATGATCATGAACGTCCTGGCCGGCACCGACTCGCCCATGCTGCCGAAGCACGTCTACGAACCCGGCGGCGACCCGCTGCACAACCCGGCCAACAACGCGCTGGTCGGGACGGGGCCGTTCCGCTTCGTCGACTGGGCGCGCGGCGAGCACATCACGCTGGAGCGCAACCCGGACTACTGGCAGCCGGGCAAGCCGTACCTGGACCGCATCGTCATCCGCATCATCGCCGACGCCGGCGCCGTGCTGGAAGCCGGCGAAATCCAGTTGGCAGGCCCCAACCCGGTGCCATACAGCGAAATCGCCCGTTTCCGGCGGAACCCCAAGCTGACGGTGGAGACGCGCGGCGAGGAGCTGATGGCCTCCGCCCTGGGCTTGCAGGTCAACCTGCGCAACCCGATCCTCGCCAAGTTCGAGGTGCGCGGCGCAATCTACCAGGCGATCAACCGCGAGGCGTTGGCGCGGGTGGCTTGGTATGGCAACGCCCGCCCGGCGACCGGGCCGATCCCCTACCAGGGCGGCGACTACCGCGCGCCATACCTGCCGATCTATCCCTACAACCCGGAGGCGGCAGAGGCTGCGCTGGACGCCGCGGGCTTCAAGCGCGATGCCGACCAGGTACGCTTCAAACTGCGCTTCGATTGGGCGCTGCTCGCCTTGATGCCGATCAACGAGGCCAAGCGGCGCTCCGTCGAGTTCATCCAGCAGTCGCTGCGGCAGGTCGGCATCGACGTGGAGGTTCACTTGTCCGATCTGACGGCCTACGTGCGCCGGGTCTACACGGAATACGACTACGACCTGAACCTGCTCCTGTTCAACTCGGCGCATGACCCGTCGCTGGGCGTGCAGGACCTCTATCGGTCGAAGGCGACGCTGGCTGGGCCGCCGTCTGCCAACGCCAGCGGCTACGCCAGTCTCGACTGCGACCGCGCGCTGGCGGCGGCGGCCACCGACAACGACCCAGAGCGGCGCAGGGAAGAGTTTTGGGAGTTCCAGCGGATCGTGATGACCGACCTGCCGGTCCTGCCGCTGCTGGACCTCGACTATCCCTGCATCATCGCGAAGACGGTGCACGATGTCATGCTGCGGCCGGAGAGCATTCGCGACTCCTTCGCCGATGTCTGGATCGAGGGTTAGTCCGAAGTTGGAAATCACCTCGGGTCGAACGCGATCGACTTGACCAGCACCCAGACCTGCATCCCCGGCGTCAGGCCAAGGCGCGACACGGCATCGGCGGTGACGCGCGCCAGCAGGATGGTCGGGCCGACCTGCAACGACAGCGTCGCCTCATGCCCCGGCGGCAGCACCGTGATGCCGGTCAGTTCGGCCGCAATGACGTTCTGCACCGACAGCCCGCGCGGCTGCTCCAGCGCGACCGAGACGTCGCCCGCCCGCACCCGCAGCCGCAGCGCCAGCCCGATCGGCAGCGGGCGCAACGGCACCGTCATCATGCCGCCCGGGAAC
>CAXSFF010000829.1:0-2568 GCA_964236035.1 uncultured Acetobacteraceae bacterium | reverse complement strand
TGTCCCGCAGCAGCAGGAAGCGGCCGGTCCGCCCGACGCATGACGGCGTCGCCGGAGGCTCCCGGACCATGCACCCCCCGCGCCGCTCAATGCGCCACGTCGTCGATGGCCGGCGCGGGAGGACCGGCGGGCGCCCCCACCAAATCACGCACGATCCGGAAGCCCGCGCGCTCCAGGCCTTCGATGACCTCGACGCCCACGCCCCAGGAGGCCAGGTCCGCGAACGGATCGGTCAGGGGCTCACCGCACAGGACGCGCGCGATCACCTCAAGGCCGAGGCGCCGGTCGCCGGGGCTGGAAGGGAGCGTTCGCTGGGGCATAGGCACCTCCTTGGTTACCGCAACAGGTTAGTGTTTCTTGAAGGAACAGATCAAGAACATAAAGGAGGCATAGGTGCCCGGCGATGGCATAAAGCCGCGGCCGCATCGGATCACCACCTCACGCCCACGCCCTACGGGCAGAGAGGGCGGACATGGGTCGGCCTAACCTGAGATGCCGTCTGCCGCGCCGCCGCGTCGACCCCGCGCGCACCGGAGACGGCTCCGCGACGAGTCCGGCCGTGCCGGACCCTTACCCGCACGCGAGGGCATTCTCCAGCGCGACGATGTCTCGAGGGTGCGCGCCGTGCTGCCGGTCCGTTGGAGGCCGATGTTGGTGGCAGCGTTGCCGGACGGCGCCGAGTCGACGCTGCCGGCTGTGATGTTGATCGCCGTCGCATTGTTGCTTCGATGAGCTAGCCTGGACAAGCGGGAGCGCGTCGTATCAGGTTCGCATGTGGCAGGCGGCCTCTCTGGCCCCGACGAGGGGACGCAAAATCATAATGGCCGCTCTGCGGCATGGCGCGAGCTCCACATATTCAGCTGCTGTGCGCCTTCCGCGTTGCGCGCAAGGAAGTGAACCCGTCCCCACGCCCGAGCATGCTCCCGCTCCGCTTGCGCCAGCCTCGGTTTCGTTCATATATGAGTCAACATATGGTCGGTAAGCTATGCGCGGCGTTGAGGGTCATCGAACTTGGCCCCAAAGGAGTGGTGCTGGCGACGCCACGGCTATGGGCGGACCTCGACGAGGTGCGCCGATCGATTGAGGGCAAGCTGGGGCTAGGAGGCAACGGCGTCACGCGACTCTCCCGACATGAGAAAGGGGTTAGGCGGGCACGGGCGCACATGGCCGGTCTCGCGAGCATGGGCTTCCAGCTGGTCAGGGCCACCGGCGGGCTTGTGCCAGAGGGACGTCACCCTTCCGGCATCCCCGGGGGGGCTGATGTGGCGCTGTTTGCGTTCAAGCACGACCAGTACAGGTGTTACGGCTCGCACCTGCCTTACGGGTCGCCACCATGCTTCGTGGTAATCGAGGCGGACGAGGCGAAGAAGCAGAATAAAGCGGATCAGGCCTTGCTGCGGCGGGCCGCCCTCGAGTTCGGCGAGCTGATCCATGAGGTTGAACATAATCCGCTGACGGCGAACGACGTGTGGCCGCCGCAGCAGCAAAGGAGTTAGACGATGGCGAAGTCCGAGACGGGGCAGAACGGGGCGCAGGCCTCGGCCAACTTCCTGGGCAACGTGCAGGCCAAGGTGCTGCTGCTGATGCACGCCAAGAACGTGTCGAGGGCCGCCCTGGCCAGGTCCCTCGGCGTCACGCGGTCCCGCGTCACGCATCTCTTGGGAGCAGACTCCAACATGACGGTCGATACCCTCGCACGCATCTTCGATGCGCTTGGTGAGATTCCTAACGTCGACAGCGCGGGGATCCAGTTGGCATTGGCCAACCTCGATCGCCAGGACGGCGAGACGGTATTCGCCGAGGAGCACCGCTTCCCGTCCGGTGAGTTGGCCGATCACGAGGCGGGCGTGCTCAATACGGTGTTCACGCCCTGCTGGGAAACGGAACACCTGGAGGTCAGGGCTTCAGAAGATATCACCCTGGTGATTGCGGACTTGGCTTCCTTCGAACCGGTGGGGGGCTCCGGCCGGGGTGGAAGCCAGGACCTGTACCAGGATGCCGAGATGTTTGAATTGGCCGCTTGAGCGCATAAGCAGGAAAACGGCCGTGAACACCCCGGCGACTGCAGGAGGACCAAGCGAGGCGCCGCAGGCCAACGAGGTTGCGCGTGCCGCTGCGAAGGCTCGCATGGTGGCCTTGCGGGCGCATAACGCGGCGGTAGCCGCTGCCAGTCTGGATGCTGTCGAGCTTCGCGAGGCGCGCTTTATGAGGTCGCAATCGGACAAGAAGCAGGCCGCCGATGTTCCGGCGCGGATACGCATCAAGCATGATGTCCGCGATACCAGCTTCGATCCGGAAACGGGAAGGTGCATGACCACGGTGCTGTGGAACGTGTCAATGGAGGTTTCCACGCATAGGGCGGGGCTCCGCACCCACGGTTCGTACCTTGTCGCCTATGCCGGCCTCGTTGGAATGGACGCGGCGGTCGTGACACCACTTATCGAGCACCTCGCGCGTTTTGCCTCCTTCCCGTACTTCAGGGCGTATGTCGCCCAGATGGCCAGCGCAGCCGGCGTACAGATGCCGCCGCTTCAGGTTCTGAAGGGTCACATTCGGACGCCGGTCGCT
>CAXSFF010000828.1:0-2568 GCA_964236035.1 uncultured Acetobacteraceae bacterium | reverse complement strand
GCCGCGGCGGCTCCGGCTCCCGGCTGGCGCGCGTCATGCCGTCAAGGCGGTCGGCCAGGCGCTCGCCGCGGTCCACCAGCTGGCCGAGATCGTCCTTCAAGTTGGCGGCTGACTCGATCTGCCGGGCGATGTGACGCCCGGCTCCTTCGGCCGCACCGCGCAGCCGCTCGATGCCGCTCTCGGCCTGGCGCGTGCTGTCGTTGAAGCTACGCACGAGGTTCTCCAGGTCCGTGCGGTCGCGCTTGATCACCCCCAGCGCCCGCTCCAGCCGCAAGGCATGGAACAGGGTCGCCCCTAGGAGCCCGATCAACGCCACCTCCAACGCCCATTGCATCCCGCCCATCTGTGGTCCTCGCCCTCGGTTCACGCTGGTCAGTTCTGCCGCGGCAGTTGCGCGACATCATGGTCGATGCGCACCGCGACCCGGTTCTTGCGCCGGCCGATGCGGCCCTCGAACAGCGTCACCGTGCCGCAGCGCAGCTGCACCGGCGAACCCGGCGCGCTGCCGAGCATGATGCGGCTGCCGGGCTTCAGCGCCATGACGTCGGAGAGACTCATCACCTGTTCGTCCAGCACCACGTCGAGGTCGATTTCGGTGTTCCACAGTTCCTCGGCCAAGTGCGTCTCCCAGATGCTGTCGCGGCCGAACTTCTCGCCCATGAACTGCTGCAGCAGCAATTCGCGCACCGGCTCCAGCGTCGCGTAGGGCAGCAGCAGCTCCATGCGGCCGCCGCGGTCCTCCATGTCGATGCGCAGCCGCGCCAGCACGGCGGCGTTGGACAGGCGCGAGATGGTGGCGAAGCGGGGGTTGACCTCAAGCCGCTCGAACCGGAACGTAACAGGGCAGAGCGGGTCGAAGCTCGCCGCCAAGTCGCTCAGCACGACCTGGATCAGGCGTTCGACCAAGGTGCGCTCGATGGTGGTGTAGGGGCGCCCCTCGATGCGCATGGCCGCCGTGCCGCGGCGGCCGCCCAGCAGCACGTCGACGATCGAGTAGATCATGGCGGAGTCCACGACCATCAGGCCGTAGTTGTCCCACTCCTCCGCCTTGAACACCGCCAGCATGGCCGGCAGCGGGATCGAGTTCAGGTAGTCGCCGAACCGCAGGCTGAGGATGTTGTCGATCGAGACTTCGACGTTGTCGCTGGTGAAGTTTCGCAGGCTGGTGGACATGATGCGCACCAGGCGGTCGAACACGATCTCCAGCATCGGCAGCCGCTCGTAGGAGACCAGGCCGGAGCTGATGATGCGGTGCATGCCGCTGCGGCTGTCGCTGCCGGAGGGGCTGTCGTCGAAGCCGAGCAGGCTGTCGATCTCGGCCTGGTTCAGCACCCGGGCGGACACCGCCGTATCGGTCTCCGTCGCCCAGGCCTCCGCCAGCGCGTCGTCCGCGTCGCTCATTGGATCAGCAGTTCGGTGAACAGCACGTCCACCACCCGGGCGGGGGCGGCGGCCAGCGACGCGCGGGCGATCAGCTCCTCCCGCAGGCGGTAGGTGCCGGCGGACCCGCGCAGCTCCTCGGGCCGCATCTCCCGCAGATAGGTCTGGAACAGGTCGATCACCCGTGGCTGCGCGGCGACGAATGCCGCTTGGTCCTCGGGCTTGGACAGCTCCAGGCGCGCCTTCAGCTTCACGAACGTGGTGCGCCGCACGCCGGTGTTGAGGTTGGCCACCATCTCCGGCAGGTCCACGAACACGGGTGCGGCTTTGGCGGCCTCCTTCGGCGCTTCGGCGACAGGATGATGCATGCCGAGCATGCCGGGCAGGATGCCGGTGAACCACAACCCGGCGCCAATTGCGATCAGCAGGACCGGCACTGCGATCAGGATGAGCTTCTTCTTGCCGCCCTTCTTCGAGACGCTGGCACCCGCCTCGGGCGTATTGCCCGCAGAAGCCCCGTTCGCCACCGCCGCCGTGCTCATTCGACCTGCTCCACCGACCTTGAGGCCAGTATCGCCGAGCAGGGTTAACGCAAGATGATCAGCGGGCGAGCACGAGGCAGAATCACCACCCGGCTGATCCCGCCCGGCAGAATCAGCCGGGTCGACCATTTGGCGCTGCTCGAACGGCGCTCGCTTGCGACAAATCCTTTGATTTCGCTAGCATTTCCGCGTGGCACGCAGCTTGCGGATAGCGCCGGGCAACAGCCGGACACGATCGATGCAAAACGCCACCACCGTCGCCCTTTCCCGCATGGTCGCCCAACAGCGCTCGCTCGACGTCACGGCAGTCAATCTGGCCAACGCCGGCACCCCGGGGTTCAAGGCCGAACGCACCCTGTTCTCCGACTGGATCAGCAAGCAGAAGGGCGTCGATGCCCCGAAAGGCGGCCAGGCGGTCGACTTCACCCAGGACCGCGCCACCTACCGCAGCCAGAGCGAGGGCGCGCTGTCGCACACCGGCAACCCGCTCGACCTGGCGATCGGCGGCGCCGGGTTCTTCACCGTGCTGACGGCGACGGGGCCGATGCTCACCCGCGCCGGCCATTTCGGCCTGCAACCCGACGGCACGGTGGGCGACTCCGACGGCAACCCGCTGCTCGACGCCGCCGGCCAGCCGGTGCGCCTG
>CAXSFF010000827.1:0-2571 GCA_964236035.1 uncultured Acetobacteraceae bacterium | reverse complement strand
TGGAGGGAGGGGTGAATACCCCAACCTACAGCGGCACTCCGCAGGGCGGGATCGTCTCCCCTATCCTGGCGAACATCTACCTGCACGAGCTCGACGAGTTCGTCGCAGGCCGGATCGCCGCCTTCGAGAAGGGCAAGACCCGTGCCATGAATCCGGAATACCGGCGATTGGCAGCGCGCGTCGCAAAACAGCGAAAGCGGCTCAAGAGTCTTCAAGCCCGTGACAACGCTGACGAGGTGACGATCAAGGCCGTGCTGGTCAAGATCGACATCATGTCGAAACAGATGCGTACCTTGCCGTCGCGAGACGCCATGGACGCCGGATATCGCCGACTTCGCTATTGCCGCTATGCCGATGACTTCCTCATCGGTGTGACCGGTAGCAAGGAGGACGCGCGACGGGTCTTCGCTGAGGTTGGGACCTTCCTGACCGAGGTACTGGCGCTGACCGTGTCCGAGGAGAAAAGCGGTATCCGCAAGGCGAGCAATGGCACCGCCTTCTTGGGCTATGAGGTGCGAACCTACACGGGACGTCAGTGGACGGTGCGGAGCCAGCTTGGCTCGCAGCACTTCAGCCGCCGGCCTCCTTCGGAGGTAATGCAACTTAATGTGCCTTGGGAGAAGGTGTTCAACTTTGCCTCGAAGAAGGAGTATGGTGACTTGGCCGTGTTGAAGGCCAGGCATCGGAACACTCTTCTGAGCTGTAGCGATGTCGAGATCGTCCTTGCCTACAACGCCGAACTGCGGGGGTTCGCGAACTACTACGCTCTTGCGAGGGACGTGAAGCACAAGCTCAACCGGCTTGAGTTCATCCAGCGTTGGAGCATGTTCAAGACCTTGGCGAGCAAGCACAAGAGTAGCGTGCGTGTAGTCGCCGCCCGCATGAGGTCGGGGCCGGAATACAGCGTCGGCTACGTCGTCGACGGCCAGCCCCGGTCGGTGAAGGTCTGGAAGCTAATGGATCTGAGACGCGATCGGATAGACTGGTTCAAGGTGGATACCCCGCCGCGGACGCAAATCTACTCCAACTCGCGTACGGACTGGGTCGATCGCCAGAATGCCAAGCAATGCACGGCATGCGGGCGGACGGACCGGCCCTGTCAGGTTCATCACGTCAGAGGCCTTGCCGATGTTGCACATCTTGGCTTCGTCGCGGAGATGAAGGCCGCACGGGCGCGGCGGACGAAAGTCCTTTGCGATCTGTGTCATGCCGATATCCACCGTGGTCGCCTGCCCGATAGCCGGAATATGGGTGGTATTGTCGCAGCGGAGAGCCGCATGCAGTGAAAGCTGCACGTGCGGTTCGGCGGGGGGATCAGGGCTGACTCTTTGAGCAGCACCAATCCTACCCGACTGGACGAGACCTGCGGACCTTGTGAGGATGGGTGCCCGGAGAGGATCCTGCGCTTGCTGACGCCCACCACGAACGAACACGCGCTGGACTGGAGACGGCGCTGCCTCGCCAGGCTGCGGACGCGCGCCCGCCCGCTGGAGGACGGCATGCGAATCAAGCTCGCCACGCCCGTCACTTTCACTGATGGGCACGTCGGCGACATCTTCGTGGTGTCGAAGAAGGGTAGCTCCGTCACGCTCCGCGGCGAGAACGGCTTCGGTCGCTACCGCATCCGCAACCTCCGCGAGCTGCCCTGGACGGTGGTCCCCGAGACCAAGATCCACCGTACCGTGTTCGCGGCCGCCGCGCCGCTGCCAGCATGAACGGGTGCGTCATCGCCGGCACTCTGTCGGCCCTACGCTGGCGGCTCTGCAGCCACGAGCACGCCGCGCGCGTCGCAGCCCGCCTGACCGCGGCGGGCGAGCAGGCGACCGTGGCCCGTGGCCGCGAGCGGCTCCAGCCGTGGCGCGTGGTCGAGGGTGCGACCCACAGTTCGATGGAGACCACCGCATGCGCCTGACCCTGGCCATTGCCCTCGCCTTGACCCTGGCCGCGTGCGACCACGCGGCTGCCAACGGGTCCGCCTCGGCCAGCCTCGCGGCCAAGGCGCGGGCGATCGACGGCGACACGATCGCCATCGACGTGCGCCTGTTCGGCGCCGACGCGTTCGAGAAGCGCAATCTCTGCCGGACTCGGGACGGATGCGGCCGTGCGGCAAGGCCGCTCAGGATTTCGCGAGCCGTATCCTGAAGCGCGGCGATGCGGTGATCCGGCTTACGGGCAAGCAGAGCTATGGTCGGCCGATCGGCACGGTCGAGGTCGACGGGCGCGACCTCGGCGAGGAGATGATCGGGGCCGGCCTCGCCGTGCCCGTCGCCGACTTCCTGGCGAGCGATCCCGCTCGTGCGAAGCGGTACGCCGCAGCCTTCGACCGGGCGGTGTCGGCCCGGGCCGGCGCTCAGGCGGGCTTCTACCTCGATCCGGCCAAGTGGCGCCACGGCGCGCGGCTCTCATGCGAGGCTAGTTCGCGTGATGACGACGCCGGCGACGGCGTCCGAAACCACTGAACAGGCAAGGGGAGGGGGAAGGATTGAGGCGTCGATCACGGAGAAGATCATGCCCGCCTTTGCCTCCTCCCCCGCCCCCGCAATGACGCTCTGGGGTGCCCCCGACACCGGC
>CAXSFF010000826.1:0-2574 GCA_964236035.1 uncultured Acetobacteraceae bacterium | reverse complement strand
AACCATCGGTGGTGGATACCCCTGCCGAGGTGGAAGAGCTGGAAGCTGCCTGCACCGACCACGCCTCAGTGCTAAAGACGAAGGGAACGCAGCCGCGCCACCTCTACGAGCTGGCCGAGGAGCACATAATGGCATCTACCGGACCTCCTGCTGCGACGAAGGTCACAACCGGGTTGCCCTGAGGCGCAAAGCGTTGCCGATGACCGACACCGAGCTCAGCGACATGGCGAGCGCCGCGATCACAGGACTGAGCAATATGCCGAACAGCGGGTAGAGGACGCCGGCGGCAACGGGGATGCCGATGGCGTTGTAGGCGAAGGCGAACACCAGGTTTTGCCGGATGTTGCGCATGGTCATCCGGCTCAGCGTGCGGGCGCGCGCGATGCCGGCAAGGTCTCCCTTGACCAAGGTCACCCCGGCACTTTGCATCGCGACCTCCGTGCCCGTCCCCATCGCAATGCCCACGTCAGCCTCCGCGAGCGCGGGCGCGTCGTTCACGCCGTCACCCGCCATGGCCACCACCTTCCCAGCCGCGCGCAGCTTCTTGACGATGCGGTTCTTGTCCTCCGGCAGGACGTCCGCCTCGATGTCGTCGATGCCGAGTTGCCGAGCGACGGCCTCGGCCGTTGTGCGATTATCGCCCGTCAGCATGACGATTTGGATGCCGTCCGCCCGTAGGCTGTCGAGCGCAGCCCGGGTGGTTGGCTTAATGGGATCGGCAATCGCGATGATCCCGCCAGGCTTGCCGTCGATTCCGACAAAAAGGGCTGTGGCGCCGGAGCCGCGTAGCTCGTCCGCCTTTCCTGCAAGGTCGCCAAGCACGATGCCCTGGTCGCTCATGAGCTTGGCGTTGCCGAGTGAGATCGGCTGGCCGCCGACCTTTCCTGTCACACCCTTACCCGTGACGGACGCGAAATCTGTTGGTTCCTCGACAGTGATGTTCTTTTCCTTGGCGGCGGCGAGAACGGCGGCGGCAAGCGGGTGTTCGCTTGATCGCTCCAGACTTGCGGCAAGCTGGAGTAAATCGCTTTCCGTCAATCCCGGAGCTGGAACGACAAACGTGACTTTGGGTTTGCCCTCGGTCAGGGTGCCCGTCTTGTCCACGACGAGGGTGTCAACCTTCTCCATACGCTCCAAAGATTCGGCCGACTTGATCAGCACGCCGGCCCCGGCGCCCTTGCCAACTGCCACCATGATCGACATTGGCGTCGCCAATCCTAATGCGCACGGGCAAGCGATGATGACCACTGAGACCGCGGCGATCAGTGCGAAGGCAAGCGCGGGTGCGGGACCCCAGATCGCCCAACCCACAAAGGCGGCAGCGGCGACGCCAAGCACGGCTGGGACGAAGTAGCCTGCGACTGTGTCGGCCATGCGCTGGATCGGCGCCCGGCTGCGCTGCGCCTCGCTGACCATCGCTACAATGCGGGACAGCACCGTGCCTGCGCCAATCGTGTCGGCGCGCATGACGAGCGATCCATTACCATTGACGGTGCCGCCGATGAGCTTGTCGCCTGGCGTCTTGGGTGCCGGCATGGACTCGCCCGTGACCATGGACTCATCGACCGCGCTCTTGCCGTCCACCACCGCGCCGTCCACGGGCACACCGTCGCCCGGCCGGACGCGCAAGCGGTCGCCCACCTGAACCTGATCGAGAGGTATCTCCTCGTCGTCTTTACCATCCCGCAAGCGGCGCGCGCTCTTGGGCGCGAGATTGAGCAGGGCTCTGATGGCGCCGCCCGTTTGGTCGCGTGCCCGTAACTCCAGCACTTGGCCGAGCAGGACCAGGACCGTGATGACCGCGGCGGCTTCGTAGTAGACGGCTACGGTGCCGCCCATTCCTCGAAACCCGGCAGGAAACCAACCGGGGGCAAAGGTCGCGGCGAGGCTGTAAAGGTAAGCGGCGCCTGTTCCCAAGGCGATGAGCGTGAACATGTTGAGATGACCCGAGCGGACGGACGCCCAGCCACGCTGGAAAAAGGGCCACCCCGCCCACAAGACCACGGGGGTGGACAAGACG
The DNA here is from genome assembly GCA_964236035.1 of uncultured Acetobacteraceae bacterium. Classification (GTDB taxonomy): domain Bacteria; phylum Pseudomonadota; class Alphaproteobacteria; order Acetobacterales; family Acetobacteraceae; genus CAXSFF01. Next base: position 554 of record CAXSFF010000826.1, on the reverse strand, counting down.
AACTGAATCCAGATTGAAACCCCGGCCGGCAGGAGTTCGTGCAAGCCAAGGCCCGGGATATGGCCGCCCATCTCGAGGATGAACACCGGCAAGGTGAGCACGAGGCCGACCCAGAACCGCCGGGACATGTCCGCTAGCTCATGGTTCGGCACCGCATCGGCGGTTACCTCCACAGGCTCCAGCGCCATGCCGCAGATAGGGCAACTGCCCGGCCCCTCCTGCCGGATCTCGGGATGCATGGGGCAGGTGTAGATCGTTCCCTTAGGGGCAGGCACCGGCGTGGCGGCGGGTGTCAGATAGGTTGCCGGCGACGCCGCGAACTTCTCACGGCAGCGCACCGAGCAAAAATAATGGGTTCGGCCATTATAATCGAAACGGTGCTTCGAGGTCGCTGGATCGACGCTCATGCCGCACACTGGGTCGGTGACTGTCGTCGCAGCAGGCGGAGATGCATGATGAGTGCAGCAGGCATGGCCTGTCAGGCCCTGATCGTGCGTGGAGTGGTCGTGGCTGTGGCCTGTTTTAGTGTCCGACATATGGCCTCCTCGCTGCGA
>CAXSFF010000825.1:0-2574 GCA_964236035.1 uncultured Acetobacteraceae bacterium | reverse complement strand
CAAGGCCAGGGGCTCTGCCCCTGGACCCCGCCAAAGGCTCGCCTTTGGAAACCTCCCCTGGGTCCGGAGTCCCCTACGCCCCGGTCCGTGCCGCAGACCTGAATTTGTGCCGGTCCAGGGGCGCTGCCCCTGGCGGGTCCAGGGCAGAGCCCTGGCCTTCCTGAGCCGCCCGGTCAGGGCGCCGGCTGCCCCGTGTCCGCCGGGCCGCCTACGCGCACGCAGCGGAACGTCACGTCGAAGGCGGTCGGAAAATACGGCGTGAACGGGTCCCCGTCCGGGCGCACGGCCAGCGGGGCGAGCGAGCGCCCCTGCCGGCGGCAGAACCCGTCCGCCTCGGCCAGCGCCACGCGCCGCGCCTCGGCGCCGCCGCCCAGCGCGGGGGCGCGCATCTCCGAGACGGCGTAGGTGCCGGGTGCCACCGGCACGATGCCGGTCGTGGCGCCGCACCCCGCAAGGGCCAGCAGGGCCGTCATCGTCATCCGGGGAGCCTTCGTCATCGTGCCACCATAGCGCGCGATCCGGTTCGGCCTTCCACCCCCTGGCCGGAACCGTCCGGCCTGCGCCGCGATGTTTCGAGACCTTCGCGTCATCAGGCCGCCACGATGCCCTGCCATCCTCGCGCCCTGACAACCCGGGAACAGACCTGACCAGACCCACACGGAAGCGGATCGTCGCGATCCTGGCCCTGCTTCTCACCGCCGGAACGCTGTCGGCGTGCGGCTGCGGGCCGCTCGGACTCTACGGATGCGGCTACGGCTACGGCGGCTATCACGGGGGCGGCGGCTACGGCGAAGGCTACCGCGGCGGCCACGAGGGCGGCTATCGCGGCGACCGCTGACCCCGCCGCATCCTGACGCCGGGGCGGTGCGGACACCGGGCGCGGCGCCGTCCCGGCCGTTGCGTCCGCCGCCCCGCGCGCCGGGCCAGGACCTGCGGCGACGCGCCTTGCCGCTGCACCGCCGGGATGGCACGCAAAGCCCGGACCCGGCGGTGCATCCCGCCCCTGCGTCGGAGGCGCCACCGTGACCGAGCCCTGCGACCTGAGCGCCACCGAGCTGGCCCGACTGATCGCCACCCGCGCGCTCTCGCCGGTCGAGCTGCTCGACTCCTGCCTCGCCCGCATCGCCCGCATCAACCCGGCGGTGAACGCCGTCGTCACGCTCGACGAGCCGGGCGCCCGCGTTGCCGCCCACGCCGCGGAGGCGGCGGTGATGCGCGCAGACGTGCTCGGCCCGCTGCACGGCCTGCCGCTCGGCATCAAGGACACCGACGACACCGCCGGCCTGCGCACCACCTACGGCAGCCCGATCTTCGCCAGCCACGTGCCCACGCGCGACCTCGGCGTGGTGGCGCGGCTGCGCGCGGCCGGCGGCATCGTGCTCGCCAAGACCAACACTCCGGAGTTCGCCGCCGGCGCCAACACCCGCAACGCCGTGTTCGGCACCACCGCCAACCCGTTCGACACCACGCGCTCGGCCGCGGGCTCCTCTGGCGGCTCGGCGGTGGCGCTGGCGTGCTCGATGCTGCCGCTGTGCTCCGGCTCCGACACCGGCGGCAGCCTGCGCAACCCCGCAGCCCACAACGGCGTCGTGGGGATGCGGCCCTCGCCCGGCCTGGTGCCCAACGAGACGCGCGGCGCCGGCTGGTCCTGCCTGCCCGTCAACGGCCCGATGGCGCGCAGCGTGGCCGACGCGGCGCTCCTGCTCTCCGCGATGGCCTCCGACGACCGCCGCGACCCGCTGGCCTACGCCCTGCCCGGCGAGGCCGTGCGCGGCCGGCCGGGCCGATACTCCCCACCGCCCGTGACCCGCCTCGACACCCTGCGTGTCGCAGTGACCGAGGATTTCGGTTTTGCCCCGACGGAGCGGCACGTCCGCCGCGTGTTCCGCGCCCGCGTCGCCGCGCTGTCGCCGCTGTTCGCCCGCACGGAGGCCGAGACCCCGGACTGCGCCGGCGCCGACGACGCCTTTGCCGTGCTGCGCGCTGCCCTGTTCCTCGGCAGCCACCTGGCCCGGTTCCGCGAGGACCCGAGCCGCCTCGGCGCCAACGTGCGCGCCAACGTGGAGGAGGGCCTACGCTACACCCTGGAGGACCACGCCCGCGCCGCCGCCGCCCAGACCCGCATCTTTCGCGCGTTCGGCGACTTCTTCGACACCCACGACGTGTTGCTCAGCCCGGCGATTACCCTCAGCCCCCGCCCGTGGCGCGAGCCGCACCCCGCGCAGATCGACGGCGTGGCCACCCGGTCGTACTTCCACTGGCTCGCCCTGGCCTACGGCGTCACCCTCGCCGGCCACCCCGCGCTCAGCCTGCCGCTCGGCACCGACGAGGCCGGGCTGCCGTTCGGCCTGCAGATCGTCGGCCCGCGCGGCGGCGACGCCGTGGTGCTCGGCGTCGCGCTCGCGATCGAGGCTGCCTGCGCCCACGAGCCCACGCTGCGACGGCCGGTGCCGGACCTCGCGCGCCTGGCCGCAGCGCCGCCGCTCGCGGAGGCCGAGGGGTTCTGGGACGTAGGCTGAAGCAAGCAAGGCTGGGCGCTGCCCAGACCCGCCAGGGGCGAGCCGCCCCTGGACC
>CAXSFF010000824.1:0-2578 GCA_964236035.1 uncultured Acetobacteraceae bacterium | reverse complement strand
CGGCGATGTTGTGCAGCACGCGCCAGCCCGCCGGCAGCCAGGCGTAGATGCCGGCGGAAGTCTGCCGCACCAGCCCGGCGCGCAGCATCAGGCGATGGGAGGCGATCTGCGCCTCGGCGGGCGTTTCCTTCAGGGTCGGCACTAGGCTGCGGGACAGACGCATCGGGGCTGGACTCGCGCTGATCGGGGTTGATCGGGACGGGGAACCCTACAGCGCGCCGAGCGCAGCGACCAGCGGCGGTGGCCAGCCGTTCATGACGCAACAATGCTGCAACGCACAACGACGGCAAGCAACATTATCATAATTAATGGCATATTTCTAAGAGTTTGCGCGTGACATGGACACGAACACGCGATACCAAAGAAAAAGGCCCGCGCATCGGCGATGCAGCGGGCCAAGTTTAGGGAGGAAACGCCAGTCACGCGACAGGAAGGAGGAAAACCCCTTCCTGTTGCGATGATTGCGCCAAGAACCTTAAATAGCCATGAGAATTTGGCTCAACAAACAGACTAATTTGCGATCTGAGACCGAATTCGCGTGATTTGAGTGCAGATGTGCTGCCTGATTAGGCACTTGCCTAAACCTCACCGATAACCTCAGCCGGCGCTGACCTGCGCCTTCATGGCCGAGATCAGAGCCGCCACGCTGTTGCCGTGCTGGCTCATGTAGCTGGCATAGTCGCTCCGTTGCGTGAGGCGCAGGCTGGTGCCTTCGGCCACCACGTCGACGATCTTCGGCGCGCCGCTGGTGGTATCGACCACCCACTGCACGCTGTTCGGCGCATTGTTGGGGCGCTGGAGCACCGTGCTGACCAGGGTCTCGCCGCCGCGCTGGCTGGTGCCGCCCATCGTGAAGGTCACCCCGCGGTACTCGCCCAGCTTGCTGGTGATGTTGTCGACCAGGACGGCATGGAACAGCTTGGTGAACTCCGCCACCTGCTGCGGCGTCGCCGCGTTGGTGAAGCGTCCCAGGCAAAACCGCGCGATGGCGTCCACGTCGACGTTCTGGTCGATCAACGGGCGCAGCCGCACCTCCTTTTGGCTCAACGAGCCTTCGCCGTTGACCACGGCCACCAAGCTGTCGCCGAAGCTGTGCACGAACGCGCTGGCCCCGCCGGCCGGCATGGACCCGGCCTGTGCGAACGCCGGGCTGCGGGCAGCGACGAGAGCCGCCGTGGCGACGGTGAACAACAAAACGTCCCGGCGTGTCATCATCACAGTGCATTCCTGCTGCTTAGGTCTCATTTGGCGAACCAGTTCGGCACCGTGCCGTGGTCCTCGGTGCGCACCCGGTCGACTTCGCTCTCGCGGTTCTGCTTGTACAGGCTGCGGAACGTCGCATACGGATCAAGCGCCGTCTTCTTGATCGATGCCACCTCATCCAGCACCCGCTCGCGCCCGTCGACGATCGCGACCCCCGTGCGCACGTAGTTGGCGGTGATCAGCCCATGGCCGTGCGGCACGTAGGTCAGCGGGTCGAAGGCGACATCGACGCCATACCCGGTGGCGTCGCGCGGGTTGGACGGGCCCAGCAGCGGCAGGAACAGGTACGGTCCCTCAGGGATGCCCCACAGCGCCATGGTCAGGCCGAAATCGTTGTTGTGGACAGGGTAGCCCCAGCCCGAGGCGACGTCGAACACCCCGGCCACGCCGACCGTGGAGTTGATCACGAAACGCATGAAGGTGTCGCCGGCGCGGCGCGGCTTGGTCTGCACCACGTCGTTGATGAACAACACGGGGGTGGTGAGGTTCAGCAACACGTTGTGCACGGGGTTGCGGACGACGGTGGGCACCGCATAGCGGTACGCGCGCGCGACCGGGGCCAGCGCATAGGTGTCGACCGCGTCGCTGACCACGTAGCTGACCCGGTTCACCGGCTCCAACGGGTCGTTGTTCTCATTGAACTCCTGAGTGGCGGCGACGTCGGAGGCCGGCGGCCTGGCGGCGCAGGCGGCCAACCCGAGGGCCAGGGCAACGGAGATCAGGGTGCGGACGGGACGCATCGGACTACCTCAGGCAATCGGCTCGGCGCGGCGTCGCACCGGCGACGGAACCATTGGAGCAGAACGGTGTGGCAGACACATACCACGCCCTCGCCGCGGCACAACGTTGCAGGAGTCGCGACGGTGATCCATGCCGCAGCCTCTTGCGCTTGCCCGGCGGACTATCCATTGGTGCAGCATGGATCAGCACATGTCTCCCGCGTCCGAGCCGGCCGCAACCCTCGAGCGCTGGCTGACCGGCCCGCGCGTCCGCGGCGTGCCGACCCGCGACCTCGACACTCCGCCGCCGGCGCTGTCGTTCGAGTTCTTCCCGCCCAAGAACGACGTGCTGGAGGCGCAGCTGTGGTCGTGCATCCGCCGCCTGGAGACGCTGGCGCCGCGCTTCGTGTCCGTCACCTACGGCGCCGGCGGCAGCACCCAGGCCCGCACCCACGCCACCGTCGCCCGCCTGGCCGCCGAGACCAGCCTGGTGCCCGCCGCCCACCTGACCTGCGTCGGCGCCAGCCGCGGCGAGGTGGACGACGTGGCGCGGCAGTATTGGGACGCCGGGGTGCGCCATATCGTGGCCCTGCGCG
>CAXSFF010000823.1:0-2583 GCA_964236035.1 uncultured Acetobacteraceae bacterium | reverse complement strand
GCCGCCGGATAGGCCGCAGATCACCCGCCCCTCGCCCACCTGGTCGCGGATGCGGCGGATGGCGGCCTGGCGGAACTCGGCCATGGTCCAGTCGCCGCGCAGCCCGGCGATGCCGTGGGTGAAGTTGCGCAGCAGGCCGGCGCCGGCGGGGGTATGCACGACCTCGGGGTGGAACTGCACGCCGTAGAACTGGCGGCTCTGGTCCTCGATGATGGCGTAGGGCGCGCCGTCGCTGCTGCCGACCGAGAGGAAGCCGGGCGGCAGCCGGGTCACCCGGTCGCCATGGCTCATCCACACCTGCTCGCGCCCGCCGGCGTCCCACATCCCGGCGAACAGCGGCGACGGCTCGGAGATTTCGACGAAGGCGCGGCCGAACTCCTGCTCGCCGTGCTTCTGCACCTCGCCGCCGAGCTGCTGGCACATGAGTTGCTGGCCATAGCAGATGCCGAGCACAGGGATGCCGGACGCGAACACGATGTCGGGGGCGCGGGGGCTGTCGGCGTCCACCACGCTGGCGGGTCCGCCGGAGAGGATGATCGCGCGCGGCGCCCAGGCCTTGATCCGGGCGGGATCGGCGTTGAACGGCCAGATTTCGCAGTAGACGCCGCTTTCGCGCACGCGGCGGGCGATGAGCTGGGTGACCTGGCTGCCGAAGTCCAGGATCAGCACGCGCTCGTCATGTTGATCGGAGACAAGCCCGGGCTCGTCGTGCTGGGCTAGGTCTGTCATGGCGTCTTGCAGCACAACGATGGCCTTGGAGCAAGGGGAACGGCTGGGCGGGAGTGGACCGATTTGAAATTCGGAACCTGCGCGTGGACGGCGGCTCGGTGGCGACGCTATGATCGTTTCGTCAAACCGAGAAGGCTCTTCCAGGCCTCGAAGTGACCAGGTTCCAAAACCAGTTCCGCCGCCCGAAGGCCGCGGCAAATCAGGAGCGATCGACATGACCACCGTGAACGGCCGGACCGCAGACCACCCCGTCGACCCGATGTTCCTGGAACGCTGGTCGCCCCGAGCCTTCACGGGCGAGCCGATGCCCGAGGCGGACCTGCTGACCATGCTTGAGGCCGCCCGGTGGGCGCCGTCCTCCTACAACTCGCAGCCGTGGCGGTTCGCCTACGCACGGCGGGACACCCCGCACTGGGAGCAGTTCCTCAATCTGCTGGTGCCGTTCAACCGGAGCTGGACGGTCGACGCGTCCGCCCTGGTGATCTTGATTTCGAACTCGCTCATGCGGCCGCCGGGTTCCGACAAGGACGTGCCCTCGCCCACCCACTCGTTCGACACGGGCACCGCCTCCGGCTACTTCGCCCTCCAAGCCAACAAGATGGGTTGGTACGTTCACGGCATGATCGGCTTCGACAGGGAACGCGCCTTCGCCGAGCTGAACGTGCCGGTGGGCTACCGCGTCGAGGCCGCGTACGCCGTCGGCCGCCTCGGCGACCCGGCTCGCCTGCCGGAAGGCTTGCGGGACAGGGAGCGTCCAAGCCCCCGCACGCCGCTGGTGGAACTCGCCTTCGAGGGTCCGTTCAGGGCGTAGATGCGAGGTCGCCTACCAGGCGATCACACAGGACGGCGCCGGCTTTGACCTTGTGGTCTGCCGGCGTCGACCTCGAACCAGGCCCCGCCCTCGCCAAAACATTGACAGTATACGGAGCGCCCACCATCATCCTCGCAGGGAGCAAACCAGTGGCCGACGATGATCTTCACACCATGCCCGGGCATCTCGTGCGCCGCGTGCACCAGGTCGTGATCGCGCTGTTCGCCGTCGAGTGCGGCCAGTTCGAGATCACCTCGGTTCAGTACGCTGCCCTGGTCGCCATCCAATCCCAGCCCGGTCTCGACGCGACCCGGCTGTCCGGCGTGATCGCGTTCGATCGCTCCACCATCGGCGACGTGCTGGAGCGGCTGGAGGCCAAAGGCTGGGTGGTGCGCCGCCCCAGCCTCGAGGACCGCCGGGTCAAGCGGCTGGAGCTGTCGGCGCTCGGCCGCCAGTTGCTCCTGTCCGTGCAGCCGGCGGTGGAGCGGGTGCAGGTCCGGCTGCTGGAGCGGCTGACCTCCTCGGAACGGTCGATCCTGCTCGGCCTGCTCGCCAGGATCGCCGACCCGGCGGACGAGTTCGCCTATCGCAAGCCGGCGTTGGCCGGATAAATCATCAGCTAAGGAAACGTCCTCATGAATGACCTTCCGTTCATCGTCGCTGGCGCCGGCATCGGCGGCCTGGCGGCGGCCTTGGGCCTGGCGCAGAATGGCCGCCGGGTCGTGGTGCTGGAGAAGGCGGCGTCGCTGGGCGAACTCGGCGCCGGCATCCAGCTTGGCCCCAACGCCTTCCATTCATTCGATTATCTCGGCATCGGCGACGAGGCGCGGGCGATGGCCGTCTACGTCGACGAGATGCGCATGATGGACGCGATGACCGCCGAGGTGATCACCACCATCCCGACCGGCGAGGCGTTCCGCAAGCGCTTCGGCAACCCCTACGCGGTGGTGCACCGCGGCGACCTGCACGGCGTGTTCCTGCGCTCGTGCCGCGCCAACGACCTCATCGACGCCAACTACATCTTGCTCAACGGCTCGGCGAAG
>CAXSFF010000822.1:0-2585 GCA_964236035.1 uncultured Acetobacteraceae bacterium | reverse complement strand
TGGTGACGGACGGGCTGGACCGCGCCGGCGCCGCCGGGCTGCCGGAGGCGATGGATAGGTTGCACCGTTCCTGCCGGCGGCTGATCTGGCTCAATCCGCTGTTGCGTTGGGACGGCTTCGAGCCAAGATCACAGGGCATCCGCGCCATGCTGCCCTATGTCGACGAGTTCCGCCCCGTCCACAGCCTGGCCAGCCTGCGCGCGCTGATCGCCTCGCTGTCGCGCCCCGCTCCGCCTCGCGGCCGAGCTATGGAGTTGCCGCCATGACCGTCTCCGCCGAGGACGTGCTGACCGTCGCCGCCGCCTGGGCCGCCGAGGGCGAGCGCGTCGCCATCGCCACCGTCACCGAGACCTGGGGCAGTTCGCCGCGCCCGCCCGGCAGCCAGATGGCGGTGACGGCCAGCGGACGCATGGCCGGTTCTGTCAGCGGCGGCTGCATCGAGGGCGCTGTCGCCGACGCGGCGCAGCAGACCATCGCCGGCGGCCCGCCCCAGCTGCTCGATTTCGGCGTCACCGACGAGCGCGCTTGGGAGGTCGGGCTGGCGTGCGGCGGCAAGCTCAAGGTGTTCGTGGAGGCGCTGGCGTGACCCCGGCGACGCTCGCCGCGTTGCAGGCCGCGCGCGAGGCCAAGCGCCCCGTGGTGCTGGCGACCCGGCTGCCCGACGGCGAGCAAATCCTGCTGCCCGACCTGGCGCACCCGACGCTGAACGAGCCCGCCGCCGCCGCGCTGGCCGCCGAGCGCAGCATGACCCACACGGCGGGCGACGCCACCTGGTTCCTGCACGCGTTCAACCCGCCGGCGCGCATCGTCATCGTCGGCGCCGTGCACATCGCGCAGGCGCTGGTGCCGCTGGCGGTGCAGCTCGGCTACGGCATCGTGGTGGTCGACCCGCGCCGCGCCTTCGCCAGCGACGAGCGCTTTCCCGGTGTGTCCGTCAGCACCGACTGGCCGGACGAGGCGATGGACGCGCTGCGCCCGGACAGCCGCACGGCGATCGTGACGTTGACCCACGACCCCAAGCTCGACGACCCGGCGCTGGACCGCGCGCTGGCCTCGGACGCGTTCTACATCGGCGCGCTCGGCTCCCGCCGCACCCATGCGTCGCGGCTGGAGCGGCTGCGCGCCTTGGGTCATGGCGACGCGGCGATGGCGCGCATCCGCGGCCCCGTCGGCCTGAACGTCGGCGCCGTCACCGCGTCCGAGATCGCGCTGTCGATCCTGGCCCAGATCGTCGCCGTCCGCCGCGGCGCGCCGCTGGGATGAGTTCCCTCGTCATTGCGAGGAGCGTTTGCGACGAAGCAACCCAGGGCCGCGCGGCGGATGTGCGTCGCGCGGCCCTGGGTCGCCACGCCCAATCGGGCTCGCGATGACAGCTATTTCAGGGTCATGATCTTCGGCAGCGTGCCGACCGCCGAGGCGGAGGGCGCCGTGCTGGCCCACACGCACCGGCTGCCGGACCAAGTGATGAAGAAGGGGACGGTGCTGGACGCGACGGCGGTCGCAGCCTTGCAGGAAGCCGGCATTGCCAGCGTGATCGCCGCCCGCCTGGAACCCGGCGACCTCGGCGAGGACGCCAGCGCCCGGCGCATCGCGGGATGCCTGCTCGGCCCCGGCCTGACGCTCACGCGGGCGGCGACCGGGCGGGTCAACCTGGTCGCGAGCCAGGCTGGGCTGCTGCGGGTGGACGCCGCCCGGATCGACGCCGTGAACGCCGTGGACGAGGCCGTCACCGTCGCCACCCTGGCGGACGCCAGCGTGGTGACCCCTGGCGAAATGGTCGCCACCATCAAGATCATCCCGTTCGCCGTCGCGGGCGCCGTGCTGGACCGCGCCGCCGCCGTCGCTGAGACGGGGGCTGAGGGCGGCGTGATGGCGGTGCACGCCTGGCAGCACCGCCGGGTCGGCCTGGTGCTGACCACGCTGCCGGGGCTGAAGCCGTCCGTCATCGCCGGCACCATCGCCGCCATGGCCGCGCGGGTGGCGGGGGTAAACGGTACCCTGTTGCCGCCGCTGCAATGCCCGCACCAGGCCGCGCCGATCGCCGCCGCGCTGGGCAGCCTGCTGGGGCAAGGGGCGGACCTGCTGCTGGTGGCGGGCGCCTCCGCCGTGGTGGACCGGCGCGATGTCGGTCCGGCGGGGATTGTCGCGGCGGGCGGCGAGATCCTGCATTTCGGCATGCCCGTGGACCCGGGGAACCTGATCTGCCTCGGCCGCATCGGCGCGGCCCCTGCCTTGGTGCTGCCCGGGTGCGCGCGCAGCCCGGCGCTGAACGGCATCGACTGGGTGCTGCAGCGCCTGGCCGCCGGATGGCCGGTGGAGGGCCGCACCATCGCCGGCATGGGCGTCGGCGGTCTGCTGAAGGACGTGTCGGCGCGCCCGCTGCCGCGCGCGATGGCGTCGCGCGCGCCGGCGGTGGCGGCGGTGGTGCTGGCGGCCGGGATGTCGAGCCGCATGGCGCCGCGGCACAAGCTTTTGGTGGAGGACGCGGCCGGGGTGCCGATGGTGGCGCGGGTGGTAGACCAGGTGCTGGCCAGCCGCGCGCGCCCCGTGCTGGTGGTGACGGGGCATCGCGCGGCGGAGGTGCA
>CAXSFF010000821.1:0-2586 GCA_964236035.1 uncultured Acetobacteraceae bacterium | reverse complement strand
GATCTTGACTAGGTCGATCCGCCGCGGGCCGACGATGCTGTCCACCGGCAGCGCGGCGACAGTGCGCGGTCAGCAGCGCCTGTTCCCCAGCCGCCGTGACGGTGCCGTTGGAGTCGAAGCTGTTCAGCGCCAGCACCCCGACCCGCGCCGCGGCGGCGGCCTGGCACACCGTCAGTTGGGTGAAGCCGTTGGCCAGCCGGCTCGCCTCCAGCAGGCGCGCGTTGGCCGGGTTCGGCTCCAGCGCCAGCACATGGCCGGACGCCCCCACCAGCGCCGCCCCCAGCAGCGCGAACACGCCGATGTTGGCGCCCAGATCCAGCATGCCCATCCCCGGGCGCAGCACCCGGCGCAGCACGGCCGCCACGTGCGGGTCGTACGCGCCCTCGGCGGCATGGCGGCCGACCGCCTCGTCCTGAGTCGGCGCATAGAGGCAGTACTCCGGCAGCCGCACCAGGCGCACGTCGCCGTCCGGCTGCCGCTGCAACAGGCCGCGGGCGGCGAATTCCGCGCTGTTGACGTAGTTCGCCACCACGGCGCCCAGCTCCTGCCCGGCATTGCCGAGATGCCCAGTCCACTCCTCGCGGTTGGGCGGTCGGCCCAGGATCAGGCGGAAGCAGGCGAGGATGTCGTCCGCGGTGGCCGCCGGCGCATGCGGACGCAGCCAAGGTTAATCGGGCAATGCGGCCATGCACCGGATGTTGGACCGGACGTCCGCAGCTGTCGAGACCGACGGCATTGCACGCGCCAAGGCGGCGGTGTAGCGGATCGCACCCGCCATGACCTTCCTATCCTACGCCCCGAACTGCGAGGACGTCCCGCTGTGGCGGGCGCTGGGCGATGTGGCCGCCGGGTCGTATGTCGATTGGGGGAGCGAGCCGGCAGACGGCGCGTCCGTCACCCGCGCGTTCTACGACCGCGGCTGGCGCGGGGTTGCCGTCAGGCCGACCGCGGAGCAGGCCGCCCAGCTCGCCGCCGCCCGCCCGCGCGACACCGTGCTCGTCGCGTCCGACGCTTCCCGCATCGACACCGGCGAGCTGCATTTCCTGCGCATCGACGCGGACGACCAATCGGCGGTGCTCGGCCGCATCGACCTGGTCGCCGCGCGCCCCTGGGTCGTGGTGGTCCGCGCCGGCGACCCGGCGTGCGACGCGGCGCTCGCGGCGGCGGGCTACCGATCGGTCCTGTTCGACGGCGTGAACCACTTCCACCTTGCGGCGGACCAGGCGGCGCGCGCGCCTCGCCTGGCGGCCCCGGCCAACGTGACCGACGGTTTCCTGCGCGCCACGGACAACGATGCCGGCCAGCTTGCCGCCATGGAAGCCACGCTGCAGGCCATGGAGGCGCGGCTGGAGGGGCGCAGCGCGCGCCTGCTGGACGCCGTGCGCGTCACCGGCCAAGCCCGCAGCGACATCGGCGTGATGGCGGGAGAGTCGGCCTGGCTGCGCGGCCTGCTCGACGCGGCGCAGGACGTGGAGGCCAAGCTGCGCGCGGAGACGGCCTGGCTGCACTCGCAGGTGGCGGCGGCGCGGGAGGCGACGGCCTCGCTGCACTCCCAGTTGGCGGCAACGCGGGAGGAACGCTCCGGGCGATTGCTGGCCCGCGTGGAGGAGGTCGCCTGGCTGCGCGGCTGCCTGATCGACAGCGAGGCGCGGGTGCTGGCCCGCGTGGAGGAGGTCGCCTGGCTGCGCGGCTGCCTGGCCGAAAGCGAAGCGCGGGCGGCGGAGCAGCGGGCCGCCGCCGAGCTGGCCGTGGCGGAAGCGAGGCGCCGGGCCGACGCCATGGCGCAGAGCCTGTCGTGGCGGCTCACCCGGCCGCTGCGCGGCGCGGCGCGGCGGCTGGGCCGGTTGGTCCGTTGATGGCAGCGCCGCTCACGACGGTGCATCAGTTCCACGCCGGGTCGGCGATGGGCGACGCGATCACCAACGCCATGCTGCTGATCCGCACGCAGTTGCGGGCGCAGGGGTTCCGCAGCGAGATCTTCGTGGAGAATCGTGGCCGCGGGCTGGAGCGCGAGGTCCGCCTGATGCAGCAGTTGCCGGGGCATGCCGACTACGTGCTGCTCGTGCATCACTCGATGGGGTTCCTGAGCTTCGACGCGATCCTGGCGCTGCCGGCGCGCAAGGTGCTGATGTATCACAACATCACTCCGCCGGAGCTGCTGCGCGACGTGCCGCGCATCGAGCGCCTGGCCCGCATCGGGCGCGAGCAGCTCGCCGTCCTGCGCGATCACGTCGCCTTCGCGCTGGCCGACAGCGACTACAACGCGGTCGAGCTGCACCGGGCGGGCTTCCCCGCCGTGCGCACCTGCACGCTGCTGTTCGACGTGGCGGCGCTGGCCGCGCGCGCGGCCGGCTCGGGAATGGGCGCGCGGCCCGGCGACGGCGTGTTCACCGTGCTGTTCGTCGGCCGGGTCACGCCGTCCAAGGCACAGGACGACTTGGTCGCCGCGTTCGCCGCCTTTCGCGCGCGGTTCGCCAGGCCGTGCCGCCTGGTGCTGGTCGGCGCGCTGGACCCGGACGAGCATGCCTACCTGACGATGTTGCAGGACCACGTTGCCGCCGCCGGGTTGGAGGGCGCGGTGCAGTT
>CAXSFF010000820.1:0-2588 GCA_964236035.1 uncultured Acetobacteraceae bacterium | reverse complement strand
AAGGTGTCGGCGCCGGTGGCGACCAGGTTCTCGGCCAGCAGGTTGGGTCCGCCGGGGTTGATGGTGAGGTCGATCCCTTCCGCGGCATAGTAGCCGCGCGCCTTCGCCAGGTAGAACCCGGCGAACTGCGTCTGCGGCAGCCACTTCAGCCGCAGGCTCGCCTTTGCCAGGCTCTCCTTTGCCATGGACTGGGCGCGGGCGCCGCGCAGGGCCGGCAGGGCGCCCGCAGCCGCGATGCCCGCCAGGAGTGTGCGTCGTTGCATGATGTGGTGGCTCCGGTTGGGGGTCACGCTGGCACGGCCTGGGGGCTGGGTTGCGGCATGGCCGCAGCAAAGCTCTTCAGGCTCTCCTCCTCGATCGCATCCAGGATGTCGCGCTTCAGCGCAATGAACTCCGGGGACAGCACCAGCCCGGCGCCGCGCGGGCGCGGCAGGTCCACCCGGCGCTCCAGCTTTACGCGGCCAGGACGGGCGGTCATGACCAGCACGCGGTCGCCCAGGAAGATCGCCTCGTCCACGTCGTGCGTGATGAACAGGATCGTGCGCCGGTGCCGCTCCCACACGTCCAGCAGCCAGCGCTGCATCAGGGTGCGGGTCAGCGCGTCCAAGGCGCCGAACGGCTCGTCAATGCGGTTCAGCTCAGGGGCTGTAGGGCGGCAGGTGCAGCAGGGTGATGCTGCTTGGCACGCGCAGGCGCCCGCCGGTCTTGTGCCAGCCCGCGCCGTCGCAGACCAGCAGGCATGGGCGCCGGCGGCCACGCTGCGGCTGATCTCGGCCAGGTGGAGCGTCATGGCATCGGCGTTGGCGTGGGGCAGCACGAGGGCCGCCCCACGCCGCGCTCGGCGCACACGGCGCCGAACAGGTAGGCTCACTCGTAGCGCAGGTCCTTGGGCGCACGCGGCCGGCTGCCGCGCTCGGCCCAGACGTAGGTCAAGGTCCCTTGCTGCCCGACGCGGACTTCATCTTGGAACCAGACCTCGACCGGCGTGCCGGCCCGCCGCACGGCGTCGGGCAGGGCGGCGGTCATGAGATCGCAGAACCCGTTCTGAAAGACGCCTGCGCCGCCACGTCCGCCTTGGGATGGCGCGGGCGCGTCGAGATGTGTGAGAAGCGCAGCCGACGCAGCAGACGGCCTACGCTGCGCTCGTGCAGGCTGATGCCGAACAGCTCTGCAATCCGGGCTTGGATGTCCGCGCAGCGCCAGCGCACGGCCTTGTCCTTCGCCACGTCGGGGCCGGTGCGTATCCAGCCTGCAACGTCCGCCTCCTGCTCGGCCGACAGCCGGGCCTTGGGGCCGCCGCCATGCCGGTCGGCCAGGCCCTGCACGCCGTCGGCGTTGTAGCGGTGAACCCAGTCGCGCAAGGCTTGCCGATCCATGCCCGCCAGCCGCGCCGCGTCCGCGCGTTTGTGGCCGTCCAAGATCAGCGCCAGCGCCAACAAGCGGCGAGCTACGGCTGCGTCGTCCGACCCGCCCGCCAGCCGGCGCAGGTCCGCCGCCGTGTGCTCCGTCCGCGTGATCGCAACCATCATGTCCGCCTCCACCACCGTGCAGGCAAACCACACCACCCAGCCCCGAGCCGGACCTGCTCACGTTTGAGTCAGAGCATGGGACGGTTGGTATCAGACCTCCATCGTTGCGCGCTGCATCAGCGCGCGGACCAGGGTGCGGCGCGCGAGTTCGGGCTTGAAGGCGGCGGCGCCCTGGCCGACGGCCCTGGCCAGCGCGGCGCGGGCAGCGGCCTCCGCGTTGTCAGGGTTCAGCGGCTTGCCCTGCGAGAGCGCTTCGGCCTCGTGGCTGCGCCACGGCTACCCTGCGATGCCGCCAAGGCCGATCCGCGCCTGGCGCATCATGCCGCCATCCATGTCGAGCGCCACCGCGGCGGAGGCCAGGGCGAACTGGCGGGACTGGCGGTCGCGGATCTTCGGACAAAGCGAGCGGCGGGTCCAAGGACCGGCGGGCACGCTGAAACCCGTGATCAGCTCGCCAGGGATCAGCGCCGTCTCGATGTGCGGCGTGTCCCCGGGCAGGCGGTGGAGGTCCTCGAAGGCGATGACGCGCCGGCCGCCGATGCCCTCCAGGTCCGCGGTCGCGCCGAGCGCGGCCAGGACCACCGCGAAGTCGCCGGGGCAGTTGGCGATGCGCTGGCCGCTGACGCCCAGGACGCCCAGCGACCGGTTGACGCCGCCGATGGCGGAGCAGCCTGATCCGGGGACCCGCTTGTTGCAGGCGGCATAGGACGGGTCGCGGAAGCAGGTGCAGCGGGTGCGCTGCAGGACGTTGCCGCCAAGGCTCGCCATGTTGCGCAGCTGCGCGCTGGCGGCGAGCTGGAGCGACTGGGCCACGGCAGGATAGTCGCGGCGCACGGCCGCGTCGTCGGCCACGTCGGACATGCGGGCCAATGCCCCCAACGCCAAGCGTTCCGGCTCGACCCGGATGGCCGCATGGTCGCGAGCCAGGCCATTGATGTCCACCAGCGTCGTCGGGCGCATCACGTCGAGCTTCATCAGATCGAGCAGCGTGGTCCCGCCCGCCAAATACTGCACCGGCGCCGTGGTGTGAGTGGAGGCGGTGGCGACGCCGGCCGCATT
>CAXSFF010000819.1:0-2588 GCA_964236035.1 uncultured Acetobacteraceae bacterium | reverse complement strand
GCTGACAATGCCAGATGATTTGCGAAGCTTGGTCATCATCGATATATCGGACGAAATCACCGACACGCCTGGTGAGACCGTCTATTTCGGTGATCGCGCAAAAGCTGCGCTATTCGCGCAATCTTTATCCGCCCTAGCCAGCATGCCCGCGGCGGGTAGGCTTCAGCCCCACCAGGCCGTGCCCGGCAGGGTTGATGTGCCAGTCCCAGATAGGGAGCATCTGATAGCCCGGCACGGTGCAGACCAAGCCGTCTAGAATCCGTTCGGGAAGTCTGTCACGTGCAGAGGGGTGTTAGCTGAACGAGGCAGCGGAGCATGGCCAGCCGCAGATAGGCAGTGACAAGCGGGTGGTGTTTCGCAGCCTTGAACAAGCGCCTGTTTCCAAGGGCTGCAGCCCTATGATCTTTATGGGTAATAAGGATAGTAAGGGCAAGGACGGCCGATCAGGTACCCAGGTCCGCATCGGCCACCTGGGCCATAGGCGTAATTCGACCCACCACGATACCCGCGGTGAAAGCCGCCACGATGATCGCCGGCAAAACTGCCATGACCTCCGCGGCCCCCGCCATGGCCGCCGCCGCCATGGCCGCCGCCGCCGCGGGCGGCCGCTGGTACGATGGTCAGCATCAGCAGGATGGTCACTGTTGTTGAGACACGCCTTAGGATTTCCATCTTAGATTGCCTGCTTTCACGTCGATGGCCAATTTCTTGCGCAACGACGCTACTTGAGACGTTTCAATCAGTGACGATAGCCTCGGTATATACTCATGCGAGGAAAGATTAATCCATGTCGCGGCCTCCCCATTGCACGGCATTGTCGCAAAGGAGGGGGAAGTCGTGACGCACCCTATGGCTTCACCGTGACCCGATCGGCTCGATGAAGCTGCGGATGGCCGCGCGCTGGTCCACGTTCGGCGCGCGGCCATAGAAATTCGTGATGAAGCTGATCGCCAGCGCCTCGGCGGTGCCGGGCTTGCCGCCCAGCACGGCGACGCCGAGTAGGCGGTTGATCGACGGCGGCGCGCCCACCCAACCGAACGGCAGCGCGGGCACGACGTAGGCATGATGCTGCTGCACCGCCCGCAGCGACGACCAGTCGGGCGACCCGGCGACGGTCTCCCGCATCGCCGGGTCCTGGAAGATCACCACGTCGGGGTCGAGCGCGCGGATCGCCTCGATGCTGGCGGGGCGGGATGGCCCGTCGCCGGCGGGCGCCAGCACCGGCCAGCCCAGCACCGTGAACACCTCGACGGCGGGCGTGCCGGGCGCCGCGACATCGAGGCCGTCATCGCCGCGGGCGAACACCACGCGCGGGCGCAGCTTGTCCTGCGCCGCCGCCGCCAGGATCACCTCGGCCGCGCGGGCGAGCTGCTCGGCCCGCTCGTTGCGCCCGAGCGCGCCGCCGAGTGCGCGCAACACCTGCGGCACTCGGGTCAGCGCGCCGTCCAGCAGCACGGTCGGCACGCCGGTCTTGGCCTGCAACTCCTGGTCGCCCGTCATGTAGCGCGGGCTGACGGTGCCGTAGTCGAGGATCAGGTCCGGGTGCAGCGGCGGCACCTGGTCGGAGAAATCCTCCTGCCCGGTCAGGCCCGGGGTGGCCGGCAGCGTGCGCACCGGCGTAGGCAGCCAGGCAAGCGCCTCCGGCGAGGGCGTGTGCGGCCAGCCGACCATGAGGTCGGGCGCCAGCATCTCCATCAGCACGGCAGCCGGCGGCCCGGCCGGGAGCACGCGGGCGATATGATCGGGCAACTGGACGGTGCGCCCCGTGGCATCGGCGAGTTCGGCGGCGCGCGCGGCGAAGGCCGGCCACAGCACAAGAGCAAGCATCACCCAACGGCGCATACGATACTCCCACGGCCATGGCCAAACCGGCGGCACGATCTATACAGGCTCACGCGACATTTGGGGCGGGCCACGGAAATTGGATTACCCGATGACGCCCGACGGCCGCTATTTCGTCGTCCGCGGCCGCCTGTGGCGCTGCAGCAACCCGGCGCTCGACCCGGCCGAACGAATCGCCTTGACGAAGGAACTGATGTCTGCCCGCCGGGCCAAGCGCGGTGACGATGCGGCGCGGGAGGCGGCTCGGCTGCGGGTGGACGCGGCGAAGCGGGCGCTAGGCGAGCGCGGGCCGCCCTGGTGGACGGACGGCGCGCCCGACTGCAACCGGCGCATGGCGCGCAACACGCCATACGCCGACTGGTTCAGCCGTCTGCCGGACGCGTGAGCCACCACGCCAGGCGCTCGAACGTCGCGACGGCGCCGTCGGCGATGCGATCGGCCTGCGCCGCCGGCGCCTGGTCCAGCCGCGCCAGGAACGCGCGCCACATCGGCCCCGTCGCGGCGCCGTAGCCGGCGAAGTAGCGGCAGCCAGCGCGGTCGTCCCACCCCAGCCGAAGCGTCACGTTGCGCAGGATGACCCGGCCGCCCAGGGTCGACCCCTCCATCACGTACAGCGAGCCCAGCGCCTCGGCGGCACCGCGCAGCTCCGGCAGCGGGCATGGTGGCAGGCGCTGCATCGCCGCAGAGGACAGGCCCAGCGTCACCAGGTCGGCGCGTAGCAGGTGGGCGCGCCTCCGCGGCTCCGT